>CAKUWM010000039.1 GCA_934699305.1 uncultured Saprospiraceae bacterium
GTCTGACCCGAACAAATAGTACTAGTGCCAATAGCAGCAGTAGGTAATGGATTTACTATTAAATGGAAAGAGGTGGTACTATATACTGTAGAAGTAATATTAGACTCCATACGCACATAGATAATCTGATTAGGACCTCCTGAAAAAGCAGTTGGAGTTACGATTGCACCTACATCATTATCAGCATCTGCTTGAGTTAAATGATATGTTATAGTATATTCTGTTGGATCTAAGCCATTTAGAATTAATGCGTCTTGCGTTGTTAAATCAAATATTTCTACACCATCATTAGATATATCATCACAGACTACCATATCTGGTGGCATTGTTGCAGTGGCAGTACAGTTTACGATAACTAAAAATTCAACTTGTCCAGCACATGTAGAGTTATTAATACTTACAACATCTACATAAATAGTCTCAGTAGTATTGGTCGTGTATGCATCTGGAGTATTAATTATTGTACCCCCAAAATTTGTAGAATAAGTTATAACGTATTGAGTAGGATCTAAAGTCCCTAAAATTATAGCCAAATTAGACGTTAAATCAAATGTGGGATTACAACTACCCGAGGGATCCGTTAAATCAGGTGGGGTGTTTAGAGATGGTGGGGCGGAAAAAGAAATAATTATATCATCCGAAGAGGGGGCAGTACATCCTGGCCTAGTAGCTAAAACTGACCATGTACCACTTTGGCAAACCGTAATAGATGCAGTTGTAAATGCAGGTTGTAAAATTGGACCATTACCATCACCTATGTCTAAATACCATGCGTAAACAGGTGTTCCAGGCTGTGTTGAAGGCGAATTAAAATTTGCTGTAATAGGATAACAATTTATAGAAGTACTACAAATATATTCATCAGGACCTAAAGTTACTCCACAAACCACATTACAATCAGTTGCACCTGCACCTGGTGAACCTAAGTTCGTTTGAGTTAACGTAATTTGACCTGCTTGATTAGAAAAGTTCGTAATTAAAACCATGTATACTTGACCTGCTATTGCACCAGGTATATTAACGGTTTCTGTTGGAGCTGCTGAATAACTACAATCAACAATATTATTAGGTATAGAAGTATTATTGTTTGGATAATCATACAAATTAGTACATTCTGGTGCACTAAAAGGACCCCAAACTATAAAATCTACATCAAGATTATTATAATTTGGCGCATTATTACCTTGAGTAAGTAAAAAATCTAAATTTCCTGATTGACTAATTGTCATATAAAACCAAGCTGGGTTTGGAGTCGATCCTAAACATCCTATTCCACTACCAGCACTAGGAACTCCTGTACTATTTCCAAAAGTTAAAGTTGTACCTCCTGCACAAAAAGCAGAAGCTGTATCACATGTCGGGCTTTGAGCATAAATAAAATTTAAACAAAAAACCGTAAATAATATGTATATTTTTTTCATAGCAATAAATTAATCAAGAAATGTATAATAGTTCCAGTCTGTTTGTTCTAAACAAGTATTAGATTTTAAAATAACTCTCCATTTAAAACATTTAGCAACCATATCAACATGCATAATTTTAAAAGATTTTTTCCCTAATAAATCGTTACTTTTAAGATTTAAAATTTTATATTCTTGTGTTTGTGTTCCTCCTACACCTGTAAAACAATCAAAAATTTTAACAATTTCTATTGAGATTGAATCATCAGTAGGTATTTTAGAAATATCCCAATTGAAATTTACAAATCTGTTTTCGTATTCTAAACCCTCTGGATTTTTTTCTGCATTAATTTTGTACTCAAAATTACAAGAAGATTTTGTTTCTTGAGCTTTTAGTCCTAGAGATAAGGAACAAAGCATAAATGCTAGAAATAATTTTACTTTCATGTTTTATAAAATAATAGTTTGTTAAGAGGAGCGAAATGTACAAAAAATTAACATAAAATTAAATAAAATATATAAAATTATATAGTTTTAACATTTCTACACTTTTTTAAAGTTTATTATTTATCTTTGCCTTTATTAAAAAATTGCTAAAACTTACTGGATTTAAAATGTCTAAAAACGAAGAATTAAATATCGAGATTGGAGAAAATCATATAGGAACTAGTGCTCAAACTCCAATGAGAGCTGATGCTTTTGCTATTTCTGATGAAGAAAAAATTGAATTGATTAAAAAAGATGTGGAAAGCATCTTAAACACACTAGGAATGGATTTGACTGACGACAGTTTAAAAGGAACTCCTAACCGTGTGGCTAAAATGTTTGTAAAAGAGATTTTTGGTGGATTAAACCCAACTAAAAAACCAAGTTCTTCTACTTTTGAAAACAAATACAAGTACAACGAAATGTTGGTAGAAAAAAACATAGTTGTTTATTCTACATGTGAACATCATTTATTACCAATTGTAGGAAGAGCTCATGTGGCTTATATTTCTAACGGAACGGTTGTAGGCTTATCTAAAATGAACCGAATTGTGGATTATTTTTCTAAAAGACCTCAAGTACAAGAACGTTTGAATATTCAGATAGTTGAAGAACTTAAGAAAGTACTAGGCACAGAAGATGTTGCTTGTGTGATTGATGCTAAACATTTATGCGTGAATTCGAGAGGAATTAGAGATATTGAAAGTAGTACGGTTACTGCCGAATTTGGTGGAAAATTCAAAGAAGAAAACGTAAGAAGAGAGTTTTTAGATTATATTAAAATGGAAACTACTTTTTAGATTCTGAAACGAGTTCAGAATGACAAAAATAATTGAAGTTTTGTTTTAATCAACTAATTTCAACTGAAAACTAATGCCCTAGCCCTGATAGAAACGGCATCCTTTTTAAACCTGACAGGTTTAAAAAGATAAAGTGGATAGCAGGATTAGCTTCTAAATAAAAAAAAATGCAGATTTATAAAAACAACTCGTTACACCTATATAATACAACTTCTGGAAAAAAAGAATTGTTTACACCAATTTCGGATGGAAATGTGGGTATGTATGTTTGTGGACCAACGGTTTATAGTAATGTGCATTTAGGTAACGTGAGAACTTTTATGAGTTTTGATGTTATTTATAGATATCTTTTACATTTGGGTTACAATGTGAGATATGTAAGAAATATCACGGATGCTGGACATTTGACTGATGATGGTGATGTTGAAAATGACCGCTTTGTGAAACAATCAAAATTGGAAAAATTAGAACCTATGGAAATTGTACAGAAATATACGGTTGATTTTCATAAGGTTTTGCAAGAATTTAATTTTTTAGAACCATCTATTGAACCCACAGCAACAGGTCATATTATTGAGCAAATAGAACTGACTCAAAAAATGATTGCTGATGGATTTGCTTATGAAAGTAATGGTTCGGTATATTTTGACGTTTTAGCCTATAATAAAAAAGGACTCAATTATGGTGAATTAAATAATCGAAATATTGAAGATTTAATTGCTAATACTAGAGATTTAGACGGTCAAAGTGAGAAGAAAAATCCTCAAGATTTTGCCCTTTGGAAAAATGCTTCTCCTGCACACATCATGCGATGGAATTCTCCTTGGGGAGCTGGTTTTCCGGGTTGGCATTTGGAATGTACTGCAATGAGTACGAAATATTTAGGTGAAAAATTTGATATTCACGGTGGTGGAATGGATTTGAAGTTTCCACATCATGAATGTGAAATTGCTCAAGCTAAAGCGAGTTTTGGACATTCACCAGTAAATTATTGGATGCATACTAATATGTTGACCATGAACGGACTTCGTATGAGTAAATCTACTGGGAATTATATTTTACCTATGGAATTATTAGGTGGAAATAATCCGTTTTTTGAAAAGAATTTTGATGCCAATATCGTTCGTTTTTGTTTTTTACAAGCTCATTATAGAAGTGTTTTAGATATTTCTAATGATGCCATGATTGCTGCTGAAAAAGGTTTTAATCGTTTAATGGAAGGAATTTCGTTACTTGATAAATTAGTTCCTAGCACTACTTCTACTCTTTCTATTGAAAAATGGAAAAGTCAATGTTATGCTGCTATGAATGATGATTTCAACTCACCTATATTAATAGCAAATTTATTTGAAGGAGTAAAATTCATCAATTTAGTAAATGATAAAAAAGAAACTTTAACTGCTGATGATATTACAATTTTACAAGAAACTTTGAATGCTTTTGTCTTTGATGTTTTGGGAATAAGAAATGTAAAATCAGCTGCTAATAATTCTGAAAAACTAACAGGTGTCGTTGAAATGTTAATCACAATGAGAGATGAAGCTAGAGCGAATAAAAACTGGGCTTTGTCTGATGAAATTCGTGATAATTTAGCTGCTGTTGGCGTTGTTTTGAAAGATGGTAAAGACGGAACAACTTTCTCTATTTGAGATTGTTGATTTCAGAAGTTTTTGGAACACAGATTACACAAATTTTCACAGATTATCTTGTTAAAAACATAAATCAATATTGTGATGCTGAACTCGTTTCAACATCTCGAATAAGTTTAGAAGCTGAAATAAATTCAGTTTGACAAAAAAACTACATTTATAAATTTGAATATAAAAAAAATATTAATCTTTCCTTTTGTGCTTTTGGTACGTTTTTATCAAGGGGCAATTTCTCCGTTTACACCTGCATCTTGTCGTTTTGAACCTACTTGCTCTCATTATACTGTTGAAGCATTACAAAAACATGGTTTATTTAAAGGGGGTTGGTTAGCAGTTAAAAGAATTATTAGTTGTCATCCTTGGGGGAAAAGCGGTTATGATCCTGTTCCGTGAGAATTTATTACACAGAGTTTCACAAAGGTTTATACAAAGTTACACAAAGATTAATTTGTGGTAAAAAAAGGAACGCAGATTTGAGAAATTAGAGAAATTTGAATAATCTTAAATGTTGAACTTGATTTTTGACATTGATTTTGAATTTTGAATCTTTTTTAACACCTAAACAAATAATAATCTTTATTTTTACCTCTTTAAAAGAAAAAACACATGAACAACTCATTATATATGGTTTGGAATCCTTCTGAAGGATTTGATTTAGGTTTTATTACACTTCGATTTTATAGTTTAATGTTTGTAGTAGCCTTTGGATTAGGTTGGTACATCATGAAAGGAATATATAATCGCGAAGGACAATCTATTGAAAAATTAGATAATCTTTTTGTATATACTGTAGTGGCTACTTTAGTTGGTGCACGTTTAGGTCATGTTTTCTTTTATGATTGGGCTTATTTTAAAGACCATTTATTGGAAATATTGTTACCCATGAGAGAAACTGCAGATGGATGGGAATTCACTGGATTTGCTGGTTTAGCAAGTCATGGTGCTGCTATTGCTATTATTATTGTAATGTATTTTTATAGTAAAAAAGTAGTTCAAAAACCTATTTTATGGGTTCTAGACCGAGTTGTTATTCCGGTTGCGAGTGGTGCTATATTTGTTCGTTTAGGAAACTTTTTTAATTCGGAAATCGTTGGAAAAGAAACCTCTTCTTCTTTGGGAATTAGATTTATTAGAGATAAATTTTCGCCAAGAGAAGCATTTCAAAAAACAAATATTTCTGATGTAAATGAGGCTTATAAAGCTATTGAAACTAATCCAAAATTTTCTGAAGTATTAGCAGAAGTTATTCCAAAACATCCAGCGATGTTATATGAAGCGTTTGGCTATGTTTTTGTATTTGCTATACTCTTTTATATGTATTGGAAAACAGACGCTAGAAACAAACAAGGATTGCTTTTTGGTACGTTTTTAGTCTTACTTTGGACTGTTCGTTTCTTTGTAGAATACGTTAAAGAAAGTCAAGGTGGTTTTGAAGAAAGCCTAGGTTTACTTTCAACAGGTCAATGGTTGAGTATTCCTTTTGTAATTGCAGGTTTATTCTTTATGTTTAGAGCTAAAAAAGCAGCATAATATTTTAATTAAATATAAAAAAGTATCAAGATTCAATATGAGTTTTGATACTTTTTTTTTACTTATTTACTTTGACTTATTCACTGTGAGTCCAACACCAATTACATTAGGCAAAAAACCAAAGGCTGAAGTATTTGCAATAGAAATAGAATATTCTCCTTTTGTGAAACTTTGATTTGCTTTATATGTGTAATATAAATCACAAATATCACCCGAACATTCTGCCAATTGCTTTCCTGTTTCGTCTTTTATGGATAAATCTAATTTTTCTGTAGTTTCATTTCCATCTGGAGTTTTCATTTTTATTACTAATGGAATTGTAGCCATATCATAATCATAAACGTGTGAAAATTCTAAAACTACATCATACTTATTTTCTTCTGAAATAGTGAAATCATACGTTTTTATATCTTTCTCCAACCAACGATTTGATTCAAAATTTTTATCAAATTGATGGAACACTTTATTTTCATTACATGAAAATAAGAAAAAAATTGCAAATAAAGCTATATATTTTGTTTTCATCTTTGTTGAATTATTTAGTAGTATAAAAAAAGTCCTAATAAAATTAGGACTTTTTTTTATATAATTTATTGTAATTAAACTATTATTTATCTTCTCTTTTAAATTTAGCCATTGCTAATTTTTCTTTTTCACTCATTGAATCTCTCATAATTGGAGTTGCCACGAATAATGAAGAATATGTTCCTACTAAAATACCCACTAAAATTGCAAATACAAATCCTCTAATAGTTTCTCCACCTAAGATAAATATTGCTACTAAAACTACTAATGTTGTAGCAGAAGTATTGATTGTTCTACTCAACGTTGTGTTAATAGCTTTATTTACTAAACCATCAAAATCTGATGTTGAGTTATAATCAAGATATTCTCTAATTCTATCAAATACAATTACGGTATCATTTAACGAATAACCAATTACCGTTAAGATTGCTGCAATAAATGCTTGGTCAATTTCCATGTTGAAAGGTAAAATTGTATAAAAGAATGAGAATATTCCCAATACAATAATAACGTCATGTGCAACTGCTACAACTGCTCCAAGACCAAATTGCCATTTTTTAAATGATAACATTAAATATAAGAATACAACAAATAATGATCCAAAAACAGCCCAAATAGAGTTAGTTGTAATATCTTTTGAAATTGTTCCTGACACCTTAGAAGATTGCATTACACCATATTTTTTACCGTCATAAGAAGTTACAAATTCTTTGTATGATAAATTAGCTGGTAAATATTTTTTTAATGCTTCATATAATTTTTCATTAACTTCTTTGTCAACTCCTTCACTTTCTTCATTAACTTTATATTTAGTTGTGATTTTCAACTGATTATCGTTACCAAATACTTTTGCTTCTGCACTTCCAAAAGTAGCTACTAAATCTTGAGCAACATCTGGAGCAACTACAGCTTTGTCAAAACGTACTTGAAAAGTTCTTCCTCCAACAAAATCTACTCCTAAGTTTAATCCTTTTGTAAAGATTGAAAATAAAGATAAAATGATTAAAATTCCTGAAACAGTGTAAGCAATTTTTCTTTTTCCTAAGAAATCGAAGTTCATGTTTTTGAACCAGTTTTTAGTAATAGAGGTTGAGAATGCTAATTTTTCTCCTTTAGATATACTCCAATCTAAGAATATTCTAGTAATAAAAATTGCCGTAAACAATGATGTTAAAATACCTATAAGTAATGTAGTTGCAAAACCTTTAATTGGTCCAGTTCCTAAGAAGAATAAGATTAATGCTGTAATAAATGTTGTTACGTTTGCATCAATAATTGAAGACATTGCTCCTTTCCAAGTATAAGCATAATTAACAGCTTCTTCGGTAGTTTTACCTGAATCTAATTCTTCCTTAGCTCTTTCAAAGATAATTACGTTGGCATCAACTGCCATACCTATTGTTAAAACGATACCTGCAATTCCAGGCAACGTTAATACAGCTCCAAAACTTGCAAGTACACCAAATATGAATAAGATGTTTACTAATAAAGCTAAATTAGCATAAAAACCTGTTTTCCCATAATAGAAAACCATCCATAATAAAACTAATGAGAATCCAATGATAAATGACATAATACCACTTTCGATTGCTTCTTTTCCTAAAGATGGTCCGACAACGTCTGATTGTAAAATATCTGCTCTTGCAGGCAATTTACCAGCTCTTAAAACGTTAGCTAAATCTTTAGTTTCTTCAATTGTGAATGATCCTGAAATTTCTGAACTTCCTCCAGAGATAGCTCCTTTAGAAACTCCTGGTGCAGAATATACTGTATTGTCTAATGTAATAGCTATTGCGTTTCCTTTTTGAGAAACTTCACCAGTCATTTTTTCCCAAGCTTTCGCTCCAGCACCATTCATTTGCATACTTACAGCAGGTTTTCCAACACCATCATAAGTATCTGTCGCATTAGTAATAACACCACCACCTATTGGAGCAACATTATCTCTATTTCCTTTTAAAGCATATAACTCTGTAATATCTGGAGTTTTGTCATTAACTTTTCCCCATGCAAATTTAACATCTGCTAATTCACTAGGCAATAATGCTTTTATATCACTTCTTTTAAAATAAGAATTAATTTTTGCAGTATCTGAAATTTTAGCATATCCAATAACAGAAGTCCCTTGTTGTTGGTTTACTTGAATTTTATCAAATAATGGATTAACTTGATCAGAAATAGTATCTGCTTTATCAACTAATAAAGAGTCAATTCCTTTAGAAACCGTTTCTTTAATATCATTTTTATTAATTTCTGTTTTCTTTAATTCTTCATTTACAGAAACTAAATATTGAGCAACTTCTTCAATTTTGAAAGTTTCCCAAAACTCTAATTGAGCCGTTCCTTGTAATAATTTTTTAATACGGTCAACATCTTTTGCACCAGGTAATTCTACTAAAATTCTACCTGTTTCCCCTAACATTTGAATGTTTGGTTGTGTTACTCCAAATTGGTCAATACGTTTTCTTAATACTTCAAAAGCACTTTCTACTGATTTTGCAACTTCTTGTTTAATTAAAGGTTTAACTTGATCATTTGTCATGTTAAATTTAATTACATCATCTAAAGTTCTAGTTCCAAAAATTTCTGGACTTGATAATTTTGTGTTTGATGCAGCAGCTTCTTTATCAAAAGTTTCAAAGAAAGCATCTAAATAAGTTTGATTTCCTTTTTGATTTTTTGCTGTTTCAGCCAAAGCTTTATTAAAAACAGGATTTTTAGTATTATTTGCCAATCCTTTTAAAACATCTTTTACTGATATTTGTAAGATAACGTTTATACCACCTTCTAAGTCTAAACCTTTGTTGATCTGTTTTGCTACTACTTCATTATAAGTATTACCTAAGTATACTTTTTCTCTTCCTAATGAATCTAAATATTGTTGCTCTTTTGCGAAATCTCCTTTTGCAAATGCTTTAGCTTTTTCAGCGTAACTATTGGCAACATAAGTAAACGTTAATTGGTAGATGCACGCAACAGCAAAAATTATTGCGAAAAATTTAATAAGTCCTTTATTCTGCATTATTCAAAAATTTATTTATTGTATTTTAAAAAACGGACAAATATATACTATACATTAGGATTATACAATTTTATTTTATACTAATGTTAAAATAATCCTATTCTAAAAAAAGATATAGTCAAATTGATTGTAATAAAAAAGGCTGCTAAAAAATAACAGCCTGATTTTTATACATTTACAACATTACAACACCGATTTCAAATCAGCATTCATGTTTCTTACTGCTTCTGCACTTTTAGCAAATAATGCTTTTTCGGCATCATTTAATTTTACATCTACAATCTCTTCTACTCCATTTCTACCAATAATACATGGAACACCAATACAAATATCGCTTTGTCCGTATTCACCATCTAACATTACTGAACATGGAATCATACGTTTTTGGTTGTTTAAGATAGAATCTACTAAAAACGCTACAGAAGCTCCTGGAGCATACCAAGCTGAAGTTCCTAATAAACCTGTTAATGTTGCACCACCCACCATAGTTGAAGCAGCTACTTTATCCATTTCTTCTTGTGACATATAATTAGCAATTGGAGAACCATTGTAAGAAGCTAATCTTGTTAATGGAATCATAGTTGTATCACCATGACCACCAATTACCATTCCTTGCACATCGTTAGATGGTTTTTGTAAAGCTTGCGATAAGAAATATTTGAAACGAGAACTATCTAAAGCTCCACCCATTCCAATAACTCTATTCTTAGGTAAACCTGTTGCTTTTAAAGTTAAATATGCCATTGTATCCATAGGATTAGACACCACAACTATAATTGTATCTGGAGAATGCTTTAAAATATTTTCTGCAACTGATTTTACAATTCCAGCGTTAATTCCAATTAATTCTTCACGAGTCATTCCTGGTTTTCTTGGAATTCCAGAAGTAATCACTACTACATCAGATTTAGCTGTTTTTGAATAATCATTTGTGCTTCCTGAAACTACAGTATTAAAACCCGTTGTCGTTGCGCATTGCATAATATCCATTGCTTTTCCTTCTGCAAAACCCTCTTTGATGTCTAATAAAACTACTTCGCTTGCAATTCCTCTGTAAGAAATCACATCTGCACAAGTAGCACCTACATTACCAGCACCTACTATTGTAACTTTCATATTGTGTGTTATTTATGTAATTAATATATTAAAATTCGTATTGTATTGAAGCATTTGTGTTTACAAATTTACCAAATGCTACTGTTCCTTGAATAAAAAATTTGCTTATTTGATATCTTCCTGAAACTTCTCCCATCAAATTTCTTTTAGTTTTACTCAAGTCTTTCATTCTATCATTCAAAATATCTTGCAAAGGAATAATATTTTCGATGCTTCCTTTTTCACCATCAAATTTATACTTAAAATCGCTAATATTAAAAATAGTTCCTAAAATTAATTCAAATTTATTGTACGTTTTAGAAACACTAATTTGACTTTGGTATGTATTTATGTCGCTCCCTAAAGAACTAATTCCTAAAGAACCATAAGCGGACTGAATATCCACAAAATCAAAACTCAAATTTTCTTTAGAATAAGCAAGTAATGCTGAAACATGAATTGTTTTATTGAAACTTTCAGAGAAATATTGGTCAATATTATGCTTTATTGCCGCTCCATATACTTGATAATCTCCTTTTTTAAGCTTTGTTTTTGGCGAAAACTTTACTAAAACTTCTGTTCCATACCAAAGTCCAACACCTGCTTGTAAATAAGGATAAAAAACGGTTTCTTCATTTACACCTTCTGGAGTTTTTAATCGAACAGGTGAATCTCCTAAATCACCTACTAAATAATATTGATCATCATTCCCTAGAGCTGTAGGCACTTCAACACTATTCTGTCCTTCGATAGTAAAAAAATCAAAATCACTAATTTTTGCCGTAAATGTTCTATCCGATTTAGGAACAAAAAATAAATTTGCATTAACTCCTACTGTTACTTCACCTAATTTTTTTTTCTTGGCAGAAGTCATCCAACCTGATGATGCTTGATAAACAGCACCATCAGTAGCTGAAGTTATATATTTATCGGAATACAAAATTGCATCGTTTAATAGATAATCAATTTGTTGAAATACTTCCGTGCTTTGAGCTTTTAGTTGATTAGTTACACTACCTAAAAAGAACAAAATAAGTATGAAATATTTATTTATCTTACGCATCAATCTTTGCATAAGCTGCATTTTTCTCAATAAATTCTCTACGAGGTGGAACCTCATCACCCATTAACATTGAGAAAATTCTATCTGCTTCAGATAAACTATCAATATTTACTTGACGTAATGTTCTAAATTCAGGATTCATAGTTGTGTCCCATAATTGTTCAGCGTTCATTTCTCCAAGACCTTTATATCTTTGAATTGCTGCTGAACCTCCTAATTTTTGATTGATTAAATCGCGTTGATCGTTAGACCAAGCATATTCTTTTTTGTTTCCTTTTTTAACTAAATATAAAGGTGGTGCTGCAATATAAACGTGACCACCTTCTATTAATTCTCTCATAAATCTAAAGAAAAACGTTAAAATTAAAGTTGCAATGTGAGAACCATCGACATCGGCGTCACACATAATTACTACTTTATGGTATCTTAATTTTGAAATATTTAATGCTTTACTATCTTCTTCGGTTCCTATTGTTACTCCTAAAGCTGTAAATATATTTCTAATCTCTTCGTTTTCAAAAACTTTGTGTTGCATGGCTTTTTCAACGTTCAAAATCTTACCTCTTAAAGGTAAAATTGCTTGAAACATTCTATCACGTCCTTGTTTTGCCGTTCCACCTGCTGAATCTCCCTCTACAAGAAATACTTCACATTTTGCTGGATCTTGTTCTGAACAATCAGATAATTTTCCAGGTAATCCACCACCACCCATAACGGTTTTTCTTTGAACCATTTCACGTGCCTTTTTAGCAGCGTGACGTGCTTGAGCAGCCAAGATTACTTTTTGAACAATTATTTTTGCATCATTAGGATTTTCTTCTAAATAAGCTTCAATCATATCACCAACAGCTTGACTAACTGGTGAAACAACTTCTCTATTTCCTAATTTTGTTTTGGTTTGTCCTTCAAATTGTGGTTCTTGAACTTTTACCGAAATAATAGCTGTTAATCCTTCACGGAAGTCATCACCAGATATTTCAAATTTTAATTTATCTAACAATCCTGAAGCATCAGCATACTTTTTTAAAGAACGTGTTAAACCTGTTCTAAAACCTTGTAAATGCGTTCCTCCTTCGTGAGTGTTAATATTATTTACGTAAGAAAAAATATTTTCAGTATAACTTGTATTGTAAATCAATGCAACCTCAACTGGAATTTCACCTTTATCAGTATCCATTGAAATAACATGATTAATGATAGGCTCACGATTTGCATCTAAATATCTAATATATTCTTTAAGACCTTCGGTTGAATGAAAAATTTCAGACACAAAATTTCCGTCTTTATCAACTTCTCTTTTGTCTGTAAAAGTTATTGTAATTCCTTTATTTAAGAAAGACAACTCACGCATACGAGCAGATAATGTATCATAAGAGAAATCTACAGATTGTGTAAAAATAGTATCATCTGGGTAAAAAGTAACGATTGTTCCTCTTTTATCAGTTGTTCCAATTTGCTTAACTGGATAAAGTGCTTTACCTCTTTCGTATTCTTGTTCGTAGATTTTTCCGTCAGCACTGTGAACTGTAGCTCGTAAGTGATTTGATAATGCATTTACTACAGAAACTCCAACTCCGTGAAGTCCACCTGAAACTTTATAAGAATCTTTATCGAATTTACCTCCAGCACCAATTTTAGTCATTACAACCTCTAGGGCTGAAACTCCTTCTTTTTTGTGAATATCAACTGGAATACCACGACCATTATCTTCTACAGAAACCGAACCATCTTCATTTATATCAACTTTAATTGTATCACAATAACCCCCCATTGCTTCATCAATAGAGTTGTCTACAACTTCATACACTAAATGATGAAGTCCTCTAGCACCTACATCTCCAATATACATTGATGGACGCATTCTTACGTGCTCCATTCCTTCTAATGCCTGAATACTATCAGCAGAATAATTATTTTTCTTGTTTTCTTCGCTCATATTTTATCGCTTATAATCTCATTTTTGTTAAACAGACAAATATAATCATTTTAATGGAGAAAATGGCTAAAAACTACTTTAAAACAACTTTAAGTTATCAACATTTGTTAATTTCTAGAAAGTGTCTTAAATCGAATAAAAAAAGGCTAAAATCAGATTTTAATCCGTTTTAGCCTAGTATAAAAGTTGTTGTTTTTATAAAGTGTCTTAAATGCGATTATTTGACGCTTGATTTTTAGATATTTCGAATAATCAAACTATGAAATAATCGAAATATCATTTTTAATAAGCTTCTGCATGAACATTTGCAACTGCTCTACCTGATGGATCATTCATGTTTTTGAAAGCTTCATCCCATTCTAAAGCTATTTTTGTACTACAAGCTACGCTTGCTTCTTGTGGAACACTTTTAGCAGCTGCATCACTTGGAAAATGTTCTGTAAATATGGAACGGTAATAATATTCTTCTTTTGAAGTTGGCGTTTGAATTGGAAATTTATATTTTGCATTAGCCAATTGTTCGTCTGAAACTTCTTTGGCTACGACTTCTTTTAAAGTGTCAATCCAACTATAGCCAACTCCATCACTAAATTGTTCTTTTTGCCTCCAAGCTACACTTTCTGGTAACATATCTTCAAATGCTTTACGCAAAACCCATTTTTCCATACGTTCTCCGTTAATCATTTTGTCTTGTGGATTGATTCGCATAGCAACATCCATAAATTCTTTATCCAAGAAAGGAACACGACCTTCAATTCCCCAAGCGGCTAGACTTTTGTTGGCACGAAGACAGTCATACATGTGTAATTTGCTTAATTTACGAACGGTTTCTTCATGAAATTCTTGTGCGTTTGGTGCTTTGTGAAAATACAAATAACCTCCAAATAATTCGTCTGAACCTTCTCCAGAAAGAACCATTTTAATTCCCATTGACTTGATAACTCTTGCCATTAAATACATTGGAGTTGAGGCACGAATTGTAGTTACATCATACGTTTCAATGTTATAAATTACATCTTTAATTGCATCTAAACCTTCTTGAATGGTGAATTTAATTTCGTGATGAATCGTTCCTAAATGATCGGCTACTTTTTGAGCCGCAGCTAAATCTGGTGAACCTTCTAAACCAACGGCAAAAGAATGTAATTGAGGATACCAAGCCTCTGATTTACTATCGTTTTCTATTCTTTTTTGAGCATATTTTTTTGCAATAGCTGAAGTTATTGATGAATCCAATCCTCCAGAAAGTAAAACTCCATAAGGAACATCACTCATTAATTGTCTTCTAACTGCTGCTTCAAGAGCTGTTTTTATTTCGATTATGCTTGTTTCATTTTCTTTTACGGCATCATATTCTGTCCATTCTCTTTTATACCAATGTACAAATTCTCCATCTTTACTTGATATATAATGTCCTGGTGGAAACAATTCGATTTTCGTACAAACTCCTTCGAGTGCTTTTAGTTCTGAAGCTACATAAAAGGTTCCGTGTTCATCCCAACCTATATATAAAGGTATAATTCCCATGTGATCACGCGCAATGAAGTATTCATCTTTTTCAACATCATAAAT
>CAKUWM010000040.1 GCA_934699305.1 uncultured Saprospiraceae bacterium
TTATAAGTGCTGACCAGATTAACAGATTCCAATGTAGATAACTCAAATCGTTCCACATCTTTTTGATTGATAAAGACTACTCTTCTTTCATTCCTGACTCCCCGATATCGATCATCCAAACCATAAATCGTTGTATTAAATTGGTCATGACTTCTAATAGTCATCATCAATAGTTCATTATCAGCCAATTCAGTCAAAACAGGATGGTTGATTGAAAAATTGGCTTTACCATTGTGTGTATAATACTTATTTATTCTGGCACCATTAGGCAAATAAAAACCTCCTTTTTCTCTTACACGATGGTTATATTGTTCAAATCCGGCTATTGACCTCTCTATATCATCTCTAATGTTATCGTAATGCTCGAGGTACTTATCCCAATTGATTCCATTTCCATCTTTCAAAGTTGCTTTCGCGATTCTGACAATAATTTCAGGTTCTGACAGCATTTTATTACTCAAAGATTTAAGATTACCATTGCTTTGATGGACGACACCCATTGAATCTTCCACAGTAACAAATTGTTTAGCTTCATTTTGAATGTCTATGTCTGTACGACCTAGGCTTGGAAGGATTAAAGCTTCTTTCCCGGGAATGACATGACTTCTATTTAATTTTGTTGATACTTGTACCGTTAGATGTGTTTTACGCAATGCTTCAGCTGTATAATTAGTATCCGGTGTGGCAGAAATAAAATTGCCACCCATGGCAATAAAAACTTTTGCTTTACCGGAGTGCATTGCTTGGATAGCTTCTACTACATCATATCCATGTTTTCGTGGAAACTTTGTTTTAAATGAATCCTCTAGCCTATCCATAAATGCTTCAGTAGGTTTTTCAAAGATACCCATAGTTCGGTCACCTTGAACGTTAGAATGTCCACGTACCGGGCAAAGGCCAGCTCCTGCTTTACCGATAGAGCCTTTTAAAAGCAAAAGATTGACACCTTCTTGAATAACTTCAACAGCATTAACATGTTGAGTCCATCCCATAGCCCAACATAAAATTATTTTTTCGCTTTTTGCAATTTTATCTGCAGCCAAAAAAACTTCATCCTTTGAAAGGCCGGAATTGTCAATCAACTCATCCAAGTCATAATTTCTCAATGAATCTTTAAGCTCTTCAAACCCGTGTGTATGATTAGCTATAAAATCTTTATTTAATATATTCCCTTTTTCTTCTTCCCACATAAAGAGAATCTTTGCCAAAGCTTTAAATAAAAAAAGGTCGGCATTAATTTTAACTTGTAAATATAAATCGCTAAGCTGTGTGTATCTTCCCAACAAATCAATGGGTGACTGAGGATCGCTAAAATTCATCAATCCGGCCTCTTTGAGCGGATTGACTGCAATTATTTGTGCGCCATTAGCCTTTGCTGTTTTGAGTGCCGATAACATTCTGGGGTGATTTGTACCGGGATTTTGTCCTGCTATTATAATTAAGTCCGTATTATAAAAATCCTCCAATTTTACGGTGCCCTTCCCTATTCCAATGGTTTCAGTCAATGCTACTCCACTTGATTCATGGCACATATTACTACAATCCGGTAAATTATTTGTTCCAAATGATCTTACAAAAAGTTGATATAAGAATGCAGCTTCATTGCTAGTCCGACCTGAAGTATAGAAGACACCTTCATCCGGGCTATTTAAATTATTCAAATGTTGACCTATCAACTTAAAAGCATCCGACCATTCTATTTCTTCATAATGCTTACTTCCAGCTGCAAGGTACATAGGGTGAGTTATTCTACCGGATTTACCTAATTCATAGTCAGTCCAGGTAAGTAGCTCATCAATGGAATGTTCTTTAAAGAAATCGGGTGATACCATTTTGGTAGTGGCTTCTTCGGCAATGGCTTTTGCACCGTTTTCACAATATTCCGCTATTTTATTTCTATGGTCATCAGGATCTGGCCAGGCACATCCCGGACAATCGACTCCAGTAAATTGATTCAAGCTATTTAATGCTTTCATCCCACGTCGAAGAGGCATTTCATCCATGATATGTTTGAAAGATTGTACTACTGCGGGCAAACCGGCTGCGACCTTCTCTGCATGCTTTAATTCAATATCAAGTAGATGTTCGGGCATCGTTTGATCTGAAGGTGTTTCCTCTTTCATGACACATTTATTTGATTGTGGTAAAGATAAGGAAAACCACTGATGTTTCAAACTATTTTAATTCCATCAACGAAAGTCGGTACAAAAGTATAGCTGTTCTTTTTGCTTCTATAGGGAGACAATTCAAGTCCGCCATTTCATCAATCGTGTGACCACCCGTCCCACACATTCCAATTCCATCAATAGCCATTAAAACATCATCTGCGACGAAGGAAATGTCTGCAGCTCCAGAATTACGAGGATTTACGGGGAATACTTCGCCGTACCCCAAGTCCTGACTCGCCTTGGAATACATTGCTAATATACGTTGATTCCCTTCCGTCATTGTCATGGGAGGATAACCGTCATCTCCAAAAGTTATAGAAGCTGAAGTGTGCGGGTAATTAGTTTGTATAATATCACGCATCACTTTACGTGCATGTATAAATTGTTCTTTTGAAACAGCTCTGATATCACCTTTTACGATGACCTCAGCCGATACGATATTATTTTTACCATAAGCAACCGACTTATGGGTATTTTCATCATAATTAACAGAGTTCCCGCCACTTATAATACCGGGATTAAAGGTCAAATTTTCTTCCTTACTCAATTGAGAATAGAATTCATTTAATATTCGAGCTGCCTCAAAAATTGCACCTGAACCCACTTTAGGTTGAAAAATTTGTGAACTATGTGCTGGTTCACCTTTTACGGTTAATGTCCAATCAGCTGAGCCCCTTCGTGAGATATTCGCATTTTCCAATTTACCATCTCCATCTTCAAAACCGATAGCTATGTCTGCCCATTTACCAGATTGAATCAGGTCTTTTTTTGACAGTTCGAGGGGGCTTCCACTCAATTCTTCGTCACCAACAAGAAAAACCTGGATGGACAACTTATCCAGTACTTTTGCTTCTTTTAATGCTTTGAGTGCCAACAACATAATAACATTCCCACCTTTCATATCTAAAGCTCCCGGACCGTGCATGATGTGACCATCAACTATTTTGTACTCTTGAAAGAAACTTTCGGGTTCAAATACTGTATCTAAATGTCCTATTAATAGTATTTGGGGTGCATTAGGCCTTAAATGGGATGCTACCAGATGACCTGCTCTCTCAAAACTTTCTCCGGAAATCCATTTTACTTCAAAGCCAAGTTCACGATACTGTTGTGCAAACTTTTCACCAACAAGTTTTACACCTTCGATATTTAGGCTACCACTATTGATATTGACAACTTCTTTTAATAAATCTATTGCCCGATTGGAATTTGCATCAATATTGTTTACAATTTTCTTTTCTATTTTATTCAATTGAGCATTCATTGCAATAAAGCCATTTAAGGCAAGAATTAAAAGAAATATTTTTCTAACCATCAATTCTTAATATTAAATTTTTCACCTTCAACATAGATATCAAGACGAATATCTTTAGCTGAAAATCGATTATACGGTTTCATTTTAAAGTGTTTTCCACGACGATATACTAATACTTGACTTTCACCAAAAATGGTACATTCATTTCCCTGAATCATTAAAGCAGTCGATTCGTCTATTCCGATTCCTATATTATTCGGATATTCAAGGATGGCAGTAAGTAAGCGATTGTGTCTGCTTCTTATGAGAAAATGTTGATCAATTATAGCATTTTGAAGCAATCCCAACCCACTATCTGTTATAATATTATTTTTTCGTATAGTTTTAAATGTAGGGCTATAGACAGTATCCTGCAATTGGTTACCTGTAATCATAATTTTACTCATTACAGCAGCACCTGCACTCGTACCGGCAATCATACTACCGTTGTTTAATGCATACTTAATAGCGCCTTCTAAGGGTGTATTGGACACTACTTGCATGAATTTACTTTGATCTCCACCACTTATAAAAATCAATTTGGCATTTTTTACTGAATCTAATTTTAACCCATTAGAAGTTAATACTTTATCAAAATTAATTCCATAGCATGCATTAATTCCAATTTCAGACATCGATTTACGCATCTCTGCAATCGCTTTATCAGGATATCCACTTGACATAGGAAGTACCATGATGTAATCATATTCTTTTAATCCTGATTCCTGTACCATTTGTTTTAATAAAGAAGCGGGTTTATGCCCGCCTCCAATTATAAACAATTTGCCTTTATTCGAAATGGATTGTCCATGTACCAGGTCGGAACCAAAGAAGCCGGTCAATAAAAATCCAATAAAGATTATTCTATTCATTCTTTCTTTTTACCAAAGACTATACCTCTTGGGCTGCTTCCTGCGGCAGAATAAAACACTTCATTGTCGGAGCCATCCGGATTACATCTCTTGATAGTTCCGGTGTTTCTATCCCCATAATAGATTTTATCCGTATTTGCTTCATACCCAAGTCCATACATGACACGAGAAATTCCGGTAGCCAAGGTTGCAATATTAGAACCATCCAAATCCGCTGATTTCAAGTGAATATCACCAGAGCCATTGTAAAAATCAAAATAGATCTTGTTCCCTACAACAATAATACTTCCACCTTCGGCATCCGGTATAAGCTCTTTTTCTCCGCCACCATCCAGACCTTTTACCCATACCCCTCCATCATAATTTATCCAATACAAATTGCGATTTACAGCATCGATAGCCACATCCTCCGGATCATTGGCCTGTCCGGTTACAAAATCCTCAAAGAGATCTACTTGGTCACTATTTAAATCTGTCCTCTGAATACCGGCCGCATTATCCCAATACATTTTATTGTTTTGGTAATCAATAGCCATTCCATTGGGCGAATCTAACCCACTTCTCCATACCTTTTGATTCTTTCCATCTAAGTCAGCTTGAATAATCTGACCTGCATCGACATCTGCTATATAAAGTTTATTATGAATAGTATCAATACACATACCATAAGAACCTTGAATATTAGAAATCGGAATCTGTTCAAATACCGGAGTGGCATCATTAATTAGACCAGAATATACCAGAGTACCATTTGTAAAATAAATAGGAATTCCGGAAGCATTCGGATCTTTGATAACCACTTTTTGACTTACTTCTTTAATAGTACCGAACCCTGAGGATATTATTACTAACTTAACTTCATAAATACCGGCTTCTTGATACAAATGAACCGGATTTACTTCATTAGAAGAAGTATTATCTCCAAAATTCCAAGTATATGTCGCAGTACCGGCGGCGGCAGGAATGATTGAATTATTGGTAAAGGTAACATTGGCAGGTGCGACACCTTCGTTATCGATTGTGAAGGTAAATTTCGGTACCACACTTGCCTGTGGTACCGGAAAATCTTTATCACAAGATGACCAAGTTATAGAAACTATAAGGATCAATAAGGTTTTAAAAAAATACTTCATTCCTAAGGGAATTTTAAATTAAATCAATAATCAATTTACTTGATAAATATTCCACGTGGGCTTAGTAAACCGCTTAGGAATGTTTCTGCATTAGTGCCATCTAAGTTGGCTCGACGAATCTCACCCAGATCTCTGTCAGCCCAATAAAGCTTATTGTTATCTGAATCTATTGCAAAGCCGTGTATCCTTGTTTTACCTGTTGTCGCAAAGGTAACTGCTCCCGTTCCATCTAAATTAGATTGAATAATGGATTGACTGTTTCTTTCATCATAATATAATTTGCCATTCGCCTCATCCACAAAAATGCCGTATCCATATACACCGGGAACAAGCACGGTTACTCCGCTACCATCCGCATTGGCTACATATAGATTTTCAGCATTTACTTCATAAAAATAAAGTTTATTGCTTTTTGAATCAAATGCAATACCGCGCATTTGACCATCAGTCACATTGATAAATGAAGTTTCTACACCTGAACCATCTAAATTCGCTCTGGAAATATTTCCATTATCATCTGCCCAATAGATCTTACCTCCGGCAACATTAATTGCAATTGAATAAGGATCAGTAATTCCACTCGCTATTTCTTGAAGATTGCTTCCGTCGCCATCCATTCTCCATATTTTACCTTCATCAGCAACTTCAAAATCACTGTAATAGATTTTATCATTGGTAGCGTCATAAGCTAATCCAACTCCACCTTTGCCGGCAACATCTAAAAAGGCAGAAGGTGTAGATCCGGTAGCTAAAGAAACTTTCTTTATAAGTGCTAAACCCAATTCTATAAAATACAAGTCTTTAGGTAATTTACCTTGTTTAACTGTAATTACTTTAGTTGCTGTAGCGCTACCGCCGGCTCCAGTAGCTTTTAGTGAAACGGTATAAGTTCCTGCAGTAGCATAGGTAAATTGTGGATTCTGTTCAGAAGATTTAGTTTGTGCCTGATCGCCAAAATTCCATTCGTAAGTGGCCGCGCCTTTTGACTGATTGGTAAATTGAATGGCATTTCCTGAACTAATATTAGCTTCATCTTCCACTGCAAAAGCTGCTAAAGGCGTTACTATAACTGTAATATTGGATGAACTTGTGCCTCCGGCACCGGTGGCAGTCATAGACACTACGAAACTACCAGATGTGGAATATGCTTTTTTAGGGTTTGCATCAGTTGATGTCGTTCCATCGCCAAAGCTCCATACATACGATGAAGCATTTTTTGAATTATTGGTAAATTGAATTTCCTCATCTACTGTAACCGTAGTTTTACTAGCAGAAAAGGCGCCTTCCGTTTTAGGGACATCATCTTCTTTTTTACATCCTACTAAAACCAATAAGGTCAATAATAAAAGTGGTAAAAATTTTTTTAATGAATTCATTTCTATGTTATTTTAAAATTAATATCCCGGATTTTGCTTCATTCCCGGATTAGTATTGGTTAATAATTCACTTTGAGGTATGGGGAAAAGGAGTTGATAACTTTCATTTACATTCGGAAGGACATCTATTGCTCTGCCTGTTCTAACTAAATCAAACCATCTTTGACCTTCAAATGCCAATTCAAATCTTCTTTCCGAATCAATGGCTACAATTAGTTCATTAATGTTATTAGTAGTTAGGTCTTCAAGCCCTGCTCGTTGTCTTATACTATTAATATCCGCTAAAATATCAGTAGGATTACCATTCAAATTTGCATTGGCTTCAGCTCTGATTAAATACATTTCTGCCAGTCTTAAAACAATGACATTATCACTTCCGGTTGCTAAGTCATCATACTTAATGACATAAGGTACTGCACCTGAAAATGCAAAGGTAGCAGCAAATCGTTTGTCATTGGTGGAATAAGAAGAAACGAATGAAGGATCAGGCGCTACTTCACCCCGACCATTCTTAGTTAATGGAAAATTGTACTCTGCAATCCTATTTCTATCGAGCGAAGTAAAATCAACTTCAAAAATTGATTCTTTGGATTCATCCGTTGCAAAGATATCGGCATAATTGCTTAAAAGAGTATAACCTCCATCATTGATTACTTTTGATGCGTATAAAGCTGCATTAGAATAATCTTTTTTGTACAAATAAACTCTAGCCAATAAAGCATTTGCAGCACTTTGCGAAGCTCGATTTTTTAAAGAAGAATTGTTGGATAAATTTTGTGACGCAAATGTCAAATCCTCTATGATAGATTGATATACTTCATCCACACTATTTCTGGGTGCATTAATTTCAGAAAGTCCAACTGTTGGTTTCAACTTTAGAGGTACGCCACCAAAGTAATTAAGCAAATTAAAATGATTCAATGCTCTCAGAAAATACAACTCACCTAATGCCTTGTTTTTTTCCTCTTGTGTTAAAAAACCTAAAGTTGGTATTTTACTGATAACATTATTAGCTACATTTAAACCATCATATATAGAAGTCCACATGCCATCAACGGAGGCATTTTCTGGTAAAATATGATTGTTGTCTATTTCAGTATATTCTGTAGAAGTTGCATTTAATGGATGAACTAAGTTGTCACTAGCCAAATCTGAAAAAGTGATATAGGTCCGACCATAATAACTTAATGCCTGTAAAGAATTATAAGCTCCTAATATACCTCGTTCTACATCACTTTTTGTTTTAAATGCTTCAGATGCAGGTATAGAATTGGTAGGTTCAACATCCAGAACATCGCATGATGTTAAAAAACCAATAAAGGCCAAGAATAAAAGAATATGTCTCATATTAAAAACTTGCATTTAAACCGAAAGTAAAGCTTCTTGCTTGCGGATAGGTAAAAAAATCTGTACCAATTCGAGCGTTATCATCACCTCTATAATTCACTTCCGGATCTAAGCCGGAATAATTGGTAAAGGTGAGTAAATTTTGCCCTGAAAAATAAACCCTCAATGAAGATATTTTACCTTGTAATACATTTTTCGTATTAAAATTATACCCCAAGGTAAGGTTCTTCAATCGTAGATATGAACCGTCCTCTAAGAAGCGGGAGGATTGTCGTTTGTTACTTGCAGAGGCAACGGGGTCAAGCGTAGCACGAGGGATATCCGTGATATCACCTACATTTTTCCAACGTCTATTAATTGCATCTAATTGATTATCTCCACCTTGCAAAGATTCCAAATACAATCGGGTACCATTGAAAATATCATTTCCTTGTGAACCTTGAAAAAATACATTCAAATCTATCTTTCCATAGCGAAATGAATTTGTTATACCATAAATAAAGTCAGGATGAGGATCACCTATTTTAGTTCTATCAGCAGAAGTTATTTGTCCATCAAAGTTTTTGTCAGCATATACTACATCACCTGTTGAAGGATCTATACCAAGCCATTCAAAGCTATAAAATATACCAATCGGTTGTCCTTCTTCTATTCGATTTCCGCCTCTACCCAAGTCATCAATAGGTTGTTTGTTGTATAATTTGAGTACTTTATTTCGATTCATTGAAAAATTCAAACGGGTGTTCCATTGGAGCTTGCCATCAGAAAGGTTGTCGGACGTTACACCGATCTCAAAGCCTTTATTTTCAACTTCACCAATATTTTCAGTAATTGAAGTAAATCCGGTTGATGGTGGAAGTGGACGGCTCAAAAGTAAATCTTTTGTCATCTTACGATATATGTCCAAATTTACCATTAGTCTATCTTTAAAGAATCCAACATCCAAGCCGACATTGGCTTGAGTAGTAGATTCCCATTTCAAATCAGGATTGGGGATGTTACTTGGATACACTGCTGGTTTACCGCCATACGTTGTATTGCCATATAATTCAGCATACAGGAATGCCGGAATATCATCATTTCCTGTCAAACCATAGCTGGCTCTCAACTTAAGTTCAGATATGACACCTTGTGGGAAAAAATCTTCAGCACCAATACGCCATGCCGCCGAAACGGCAGGGAAAAACCCATTTCTATTTTTTTCACTAAATCGAGAAGAACCATCAAGTCGCCCTGTCAAGGATACGATATACTTATCTTTTAAATTGTAATTGACGCGTCCAAACCAAGACCGAATTCCGGAGTCGGATGCACCGGAACTGGCTGAAACAATGGTGGATGCACTATTAATATACTGCAAGCTCGGGTCAGCATAATCTTGTGCTCTTATAAAAGAACTTCTCGTATTTCTCTTTTCAAATGAATAACCTCCAAGAATTTCAATTCGATTATCTGCTAAGTCAAACTGATATTTTAGAGTGTTATTAGAAACAAGGTTTGACACATTGGTATATGTTTCAAAGCCCAAACCATTATATTTAGCTCCCTGAATTGTCTTAATTGATTCGTACGCATGTTCTCTAAAATTAAGGAAATCTATACCCAGTTTTGTTGAAAAAGTCAGTCCTTTAGTCAATTTCAAATCAGCATACACATTACCTATCCCTCTGTAAGAAAAATTTTGATTGATGGCTTCATTGGCAATGGAAACAGGATTAGAATAGGGCCCACTTTGGTTATAGCTGCCGTCATCATTATAAACAGCAAAAATAGCCGGGGTTGATATACCATTAGGAAGTGGTCCATGTAAGGATTGATCACCTTCTACCCTATCTGTTTTTGCATAAGAAAGTCCAATGCTGGTTCCGACTGACAATATCTTGTTTACTTTATGATCAACATTGACCCTTCCATTCATACGACTATAATCTGTACCGATTAATATACCGGTTTGTTTGAACAAATTGCCGCTAATATAAAAGCGGGTTTTGTCGTCGCCTCCGGATGTAGATAATTCGTAATTAGATAACGGTGCTGTTCTAAAAATGACATTTTGCCAATCTGTATTTATTGTATTGTCATTAATTTGTTCTTGAGTAAATACTTCAGTACCGAACAAATCATTACGATATATCTTCCAATCATGGGCATTAAGCATTTTCAATTTGTTCCATGGCTGCTGAATACCATAGGAAGCAGAAAAGTTGATAACTGAATTTTTTTGACTACCTCTCTTAGTAACAATTAAAACAACTCCATTGGATGCACGAGCGCCATAAATAGCCGCAGCAGCAGCATCTTTAAGAATAGTTATCGATTCTATATCTCCGGGATTAAGGTCGGAAAGCTGATTTACACCTTGACCTTCATATCCTACTTGAGCGAAATCTCCCGTAGTAACCGGAATTCCATCTATAACGTAAAGAGGTTGAGAACTTCCGCCAATTGAACTTACTCCGCGTATTCTAACAGACATTCCGCCGCCCGGAGTTCCGGAGTTTTGAACAACCTGTACTCCCGATGCCTGACCTTGCATGACGCCATCAATAGTAGGTACCGGAAGGTCTTTAATCGCTTCTGATCCAACAATTCCAACAGAAGATGTCAGTGTTTTCTTTTGCTCGACACCATAACCAATTACAACAACTTCGTTGAGTGCTTTCACGTCTTCTTCCATAGTGACGTCAATTACTTTGCGAGAATTGATGTTTACTTTTATAGTCCTGTAACCTATATAGGAGAATTCTAGAGATACAACTTTGTCAGATATATTTAAGGTATAATTGCCATCTATATCTGTAACTGTCCCGGCATTTTCATCAATTGCTTTAACGGTTACCCCCACTAAAGCCATACCGGAGGCATCTTTGACTGTTCCATTTATCTGTCCTATCAAAGTAGAAGCAAAGAATATGGATAAAATAAGGAAAACCCCTTTTTGTAAATAGTATTTCATAGAATCATGTTAAATCTAACAAAACAATATTATTTTCTTTATACGGTCAAATATAACAAATATAATTTCAATACCTGCTAAAATAACAATTCAATTTCCGCTTTAAAAATCTGTTGACAATCAATTATGCTATAATTCAATAGATTAGCTCGATATCTTAATCCCTAAATAGAAAATATATTATGTGCCTGAAAACAATTAAAATAATTTTTAAAAATATTACAGATAATGATATTATTTCAAACAAATAATTTATAACTTAGCAGCGTTTTAGCATTTTCCTTTCTATTTAATGAAAACAATTTAATGATAATGGCAGATTGTAACGTTTCTGGTCTTGATGCGTATGTTCCTTCAACTGAAAAGCCGTGGAATGAGCAACGAATAAAGCATTTGTATTATAGATTGGGTTATAGTATAACACCAAAGGAAATTAAAGAACTTTTAAATGTAGATCCCAAGACCTACATTGAAAACTTGTTTGATCATGCTTACCACCTTCCGGTATTTCCTGAACCAGTATGGGCAAAGTGGAAACCCGATCAGTTTAATGAAGAAGATGGGACAGAGCATTATATGATTTATAATCAGTTTGTCACTGATTGGATAAATCAAACCTTAAAAGATCCCGTCAGAGAAAAGATAACATTTTTTTGGAGTAATATATTAGTTACTAAATGGGAAGATTATTACTTCTCTCCAATACTTTATAGATATGTAACACTTTTGCAAAGGAATGCCGTAGGTAATTTCAAAACCTTGATTTCAGAAATAGGATACGACGACAGTATGCTGATATTCTTAAATGGCTATCAAAACAACAAGTGGGAGCCTAATGAAAACTATGCTAGAGAATTGCTTGAACTATTTACCTTAGGGTTAGACAATGGATATACAGAACAAGATATTCGCGAAATAGCTCGAGCATTTACCGGCTTTAATACATTTGATGATGTAAATATTACGATTAAGTTTAATCCTGCTACCCATGATTATGGTATAAAGACAATATTTGGCGAAACAGGGAATTTTGGATACGATGATGTGATTGATCTATTATTTGAAAAAAAAGGGGATTTAATATGCCAACATGTTTGTAAAAAAATATATCGACATTTTATTAATGCTGAAATTAACCAAGCTATTGTAGATGAGTTGGCTCAAACGATGTTAGACAATAATTTTGAACTATTGCCTGTATTGAAAAAGTTATTTACTTCAGAACACTTCTTTGATGAAATGGCTTTCAATACACACATTAAAAGTCATGTTGAATATTTCAGTATCTTCATCAAGCAATTTGGCTATACATTAAATTACGAAGAAGGTGGATCATTTATTTGGTTTAACTCTTCTTTAGGGCAATCCTATTTTGACCCAATAGATGTTGCCGGATGGAAGGAAAACAAATCATGGATAGACTCGGGAAGCCTAATCGTTCGTTGGCTTTATACAGGATGGCTTGTTGACAGTTATATTTGGAACAATAAAGATTTAGTCATTACATATCTTAAAAATTTGTCCAACAACAGCAATGACGTTGAATTTGTAATGCAATCAATTATATCTCCATTTTTTGTTGATGGACTTTCGGCACCCATTTATTACAACAATTTATTAAAGGCTTTTAAGGCTGATTTACCTGAGAACTATTATGAACAGGGGCTTTGGAACTTAGATTGGGATCCGGATTTTATTGTTTACCAAGTATCATTATTGTTCGGAGAGATGAAGAAATTACCTGACTTTGCTATTTGCTAAGGGAATTTCAATTATTAAATCAAATAAAATCAAGAATTAATGAAAAGCAATATAAATAAAAGAGGATTAAAATTAGATGATGGTAAGCTTCATGAAGAAGATCATATAGAATATTCAAGGCGGCGATTCATAAAATCATTTGGTTTAGCCGGAGGAATTGGGTTTATGTTAGGTGGGCTTCCCATAAGTGTGGCAAGTTTGACAAAATGGTCTATGCCACCAATTTTAGAAAATTCGGATCGGATATTATTGATGATTCGACTCAAGGGAGGTAATGATGGTTTAAATACTATTATACCATTAGGTCAACTTTCTGCCTACCACAATGCGCGTCCAGACCTGGGATTTCAGGATAGTGAAATGATTCAACTGAATGATAATATAGCAATGAGCCCACACATGGCTGATTTAAAACGGTTATGGGATGAAGGTATGATGAAGGTCGTACAAGGTGTTGGTTATCCGGAGCAAAATCTATCGCATTTCAGGTCAACTGATATTTGGTCTAGTGCATCAGATAGTAATGAATTT
The DNA here is from genome assembly GCA_934699305.1 of uncultured Saprospiraceae bacterium. Taxonomy (GTDB): domain Bacteria; phylum Bacteroidota; class Bacteroidia; order Chitinophagales; family Saprospiraceae; genus Parvibacillus. The sequence goes on from CAKUWM010000040.1 coordinate 13,439, forward strand.
GTAAACTCAGGATGGATAGGTAGATATGTAGAAGATGTTTTTCCTGATTTTATTGAAAATACTCCATCTTATCCACCCGCCATTCAGATAGGAGGTGGTAGTTCTCTTTTGTTTACCGGTCAGCAAGTGGACAAACTTGGCTTTGAGGCATTTTCTGCAGAACAGATTTCCGAATTTGCAGCGAGTGGCCAAGTGCATTCCTTGGATAACCTTCCTCCTTGCTCCTATGGTGATCAGTTAAAGTATGTTCGTATTATGACAAACTCAACATACAAATTTGTCGATTCATTGAAAATCGCCTATGACTTAGGCCCTGATTCCTCTTTACCATATTCCAATGGCGATTTTTCTCAAGCATTAAAGATTGTTGCCAAACTAATTAAAGGAGGATTGAAAACAAAAATATATGTAGTTGAAATTGATGGATTTGATACGCATGCCAATCAAATTCCCACACATGAACAACTTTGGAAAGAAGTATCCAGTGGTATCAATAATTTTTACAAAGATTTTGAAGGGACAGAATTTGAGGATAAAGTATTATCTGTTACATTTTCTGAATTTGGTCGACGAGTAGAGCAAAACGATGGCCCGGGATCGGATCATGGTGCAGCCAGTGTTATGTTAGCTTTTGGCAAATGCCTGGAAGGGAATGGCACTATAGGTACTTATCCTAGTTTAACTGAACTTGATGACCATGACAATCTTGTATTTAATATAGATTTCCGTCATGTTTATAGCACACTTTTTACGGAATGGCTCTGCCTTGAGGATTCTCACAGCGACGCGATATTGTTTAAAGACTTTGGAGAATCTTTGGATTTCGGATTCAGTTGTCAACAAGTATCTACTGTAAAAGAACGTCCACAGTCGCGGTATTCACATCATGCGTCTTATGGACTTGGAGATGTATATATAAATTATTCCATACCAAAAGACACCATGGTGATGGTTGAATTGGTATCAATGACCGGTCAGTCAATCTTATTAGACAGACCAATGAATAAAAAAGCCGGAACATACAGCATTCCAGTAAAACAAAGCCAAAGGAATCTAATGCCCGGAGCCTACATTTATCGAATTAGAATAACCGGAGCAGAATTTTCAGGTAAACTAATTCTAAATTAACTCATATTCATATTAGAGGCAAAAATATTATATTTAACCCAAATTCCGCATTAGACAAATGCTGAATCGATTTATAACTTATAATACAATTGGAAGATATAGGATATAATCCAATAGGTATTATTAGTACAATCAATGTTTTTACCCACATTCCACATTAGAGAAATACGCAATGAATTCTACATCTTAACTACTTTCATCACCTTAACACCCTGTATAATTACAAAATATACTCCGGCTGAAAGGTGGCTTATATCCAGTCCGGATTGCAGTATTGCCGCCTTGCCATGCCATACCTTCTTGCCTGAGAA
>CAKUWM010000041.1 GCA_934699305.1 uncultured Saprospiraceae bacterium
CCCCGAATTATATAAGATGATAGCCGATGATGGTTTTGACTTGGTGTCCGGTTGGAAGAAGAAACGTTATGATCCATTGAGCAAAACCATTCCTACGAAGTTATTTAACGCTGCAACTCGGAAGATGAGTGGTATCAAGTTGAATGATTTTAATTGCGGTCTAAAGGCTTATAAGGGCAAAGTAGTTCATTCTATTGAAGTATATGGCGAAATGCATAGGTATATTCCGGTGATAGCTAAAGAAGCCGGATTCGGAAAGATAGGGGAAAAGGTAGTTCAACATCGGGAACGAAAATATGGGGTTACAAAATTTGGTTTAAATCGTTTTGTCAATGGTTTTTTGGATCTTTTGTCTATATTTTTTGTAGGGAAATTTGGCAAGAAGCCTATGCATTTTTTCGGAACGTTGGGGATAATAGCTTTTATCATCGGATTTATCATCTTAATTGAATTAAGCATAGAAAAGATTTTTTTCAAAATTGGTGGGATTGCCGAGAGACCACTATTTTTCTTGGGTATGTTGGCCACAATAATCGGTTCACAATTGTTTTTGACTGGATTTTTAGCAGAACTGGTGAGTAGAAACAGCCCAATGCGTAATAATTACTTAATCGAAGAAAAAATTAGGATTTGACATTCACATCTGACATAAAAAATATTCTTAAAGCGCATCAGGATGTGATTCAAATGGTTTCCCAGGATGATGTGTTACTTCACGCCATCCATGATTTCTGCAGTATAGTTATTGAATGTTATCGGAATAATGGGAAAATATTGTTATGTGGCAATGGTGGAAGTGCTGCGGATGCACAGCATATTGCTGCTGAATGGCAAGGACGGTATTTATTAGAACGAAAGCCACTACATGCTGAAGCTTTACACGCCAATACGTCTTATATAACGGCAGTGGCAAATGATTATGGCTTTGAGCACATTTATTCCAGAGCAGTTGAAGCTCAGGGTAAAAAAGGTGATATTTTGGTTGGATTAACGACATCAGGAAGTTCACCGAATATCGTTGCAGCACTTAGAATGGCACAAAAAATGGAAATGAAGTGTATCGGAATGACGGGTAGTAGTCAAAATTCGGCAATAGCTCCCTATTGTGACCTTTTGATTAATGTCCCTTCAACGGTTACTGCGCGCATACAGGAAGTTCATATTTTAATTGGGCATATAGTATGCCAATTGTCGGAAGAAGCTTTATTTAATAAATAATATTTTGAAAATCGGTAAAGATTGGACCATCTTTTTAGATAGGGATGGAGTAATAAATCATCGTATTGTAGGAGGATATGTTACTTCCGTTTCTGAATTTGCTTTGATAGATAAAACGATTGAAGCAATTCAAATCCTGAATAAAATATTTAAGTTTACCTTTATTGTTACGAATCAAGCCGGAGTTGGAAAAGGATTGATGGCAGAGAGTGACTTAATATCTATTCATCAAGAGTTTCAAGATATGTTAACGCAGTCGAATTGTCGGATTGATCGGTTTTACTATTGCACATCTTTACCTCATGTAATAGATAATTGTCGCAAGCCAAATCCTGCCATGGCTTATCAGGCTCAGAAAGATTTTCCGGAGGTTGTATTGAATAGATCTTTCATGGTGGGAGATACCGCTTCCGATTTGGAATTTGGGAGAAATATTGGCGCAAAAAACGTGCTCATTAGACATAATTTATCGGAACAAAAATTAATCGACTCTATTCTATACGACTATATTTTTGATTCATTATATGATTTTGCCCAATTTATTGAGGAAGAAAATAATTTTTTTTCCTAATCCTATTCACACGAAGACTAATGGAATATTATTCAATGAAGCATTATGCATGCCATTTCCACCATTCTGATACAGGAATTTCCGCAATAATTTTCAAAGGTTTGTGCTGTACAGGGTGTTCAAATTCAATAGAATAACCATGTAGTGCAATCGATTTATCCGGTAATGGACTTGGATACCCATATTTTAAGTCGCCTACAATAACAGAACCAATTGCTGCAAGTTGAGCTCTTATTTGATGTGAACGTCCGGTTATAGGATGTATTTCTAATAATGAATTTTTACCGGAAGTCTTTATAAGTTTATATTCCAATATAGCTTCTTTTGCGGCTGACGGATAACGTATTTCGGGTGAATATGCTTTGACAATATTGGTTTTAGTGTCCTTCAATAAAAAATGGGTAATCACAGACGTTTCCTTTGGTGGATGCCCGGAAGTGATGGCTAAATATGTCTTATCAACTTTCCTTCCGGCAAATATTTTATTCATTCGTTCAAGGGCTTTACTCGTTTTTGCAAAGGTTACCAATCCCGAAACGGGACGATCCAACCGGTGAAAACTTCCTAAAAATACGTCTCCTGGCTTGTTGTACTTTTGTTTTATATATAATTTCAGCGCATCTATCAGTGATTCGTCACCTGTTTTATCACCTTGTACCAACCAAGATGGCTTTTTGTTGACGGAAATTAGGTGATTATCTTCATAAACAATCCTTTGGTGCAGCTCATCCTGATAAATCATATCATGCAAATATTGGATATAATGGGATTCTACAATTTAACAAATCCTGATATATGAACGATATCTTTATTTTGCTTGATAATTAATTGGTAGGCTCCGGAAGTTAAATTTCTAATATCAATTGTGTTTTTTTGTGAATTAAACAATTGGGTTTGAGCAATTTTACCTTCATTGTCAATAATTTGCATTTCTAAGCCTAAGAAATTTGATTTATCTAATTCAATAGTTAATATGTTAGATGCTGGATTTGGATAACATTTTACTGAAAATTTAGGATTAACTTTCCTGTCTAAAATTATTTCATTGGATACGGTACTTTTAGAGATGATCCATAATTCGGGGTCAAATTGGACGGATTTTATATTGAATCCGGGATCAAATTCATATATTTCTCCTGAAATGAAACTGTCCAAACGGATATTAAATTCTTGACTACCGCCTTTTAGTCTGATGTGTACCGGAATTTCAAAAAAATCAACAGAAGGGTGGGAAGATGATTGAAATAGTTGTATTCTGACCTTTTTATCCGGTAACTGATCCCATCTAACATTATAAATTGGATAGCCTTCCCCTTCATACCAATCTTTAAAAAATTCATCTAAATTTTCCCCGGAAACAGCTTCCAATTCATTCTTCAAATGATAGGTGAGTGCATATTTGCCTCCTCTATCCTGTAGATAATTTCTAACCCCCTGATAAAATACATCATCACCCAATTTCCACCTTAACATATGTAATAGATAGGATGCCTTATTATATGAAAGGCGAGAGCTGAAAATCCTGTTAACGTTAGTAGAATCAGGAACTTTGACTGATCCATCCGGTCGTGATGTAATAGAATTAATCATGGAAGCTTTCCAGTTGTACCAATCTGTAGGTGTAAAGAAATGTTCTCTTGTTAAGCCATCCAAATAAGTAGCAAACCCTTCATTAAGCCATATATCATTCCAACTTCCGCACGTGATGTGATCTCCAAACCATTGATGTGCAAGCTCATGAGCTAAGAGTCCCCAACCAAAATTTACTACATAACTCATGGTTTGATGCTCCATGCCACCTCCCCATCCAAATTGTGCATGCCCATACTTTTCATCGTGAAATGGATATGTAACAAACAATGAGTCGAAATATTGTAATACTTTGACATTATTTAAGGTGCCTTCCTTAGCATCGTCTAAAGATTCAGGATAAACGTAATTAACCATAGGCATTACGGTTCCATTTTGTAACAATACATCATGTGTATATACTGTGTAATCAGTCACTGCAATTGCTATCAGATAAGAAGCTATTGGATGTCGATGACGCCAGTGAAACTCTTTTTGACTATTGGTAAGTTCGACTTCGTTAACTAAAATGCCATTGCTTGCCGCTCTGTATTTATCGGGAGTTGTAACAATTATATCCAAACTATCTATTTTGTCGCTTAGTCCATTTTTACATGGCCACCAATCTTGTGCACCAAAAGGTTCAGACAACGTCCATAGTACGGGTGTGCCACCACCGTGTGTCCCCTGAATGAATGAACCAAAGCCGCTATTGGGTGGAACTCCTTGGTAAAATATCGTCAAACTGTCTATATTGCCTTTGGCAAGTTCATCGGATAAGTCTATCTTTAAAACATAGTCTCCCGGTTGAGAATAAGCGATTTTTTTACCATGAAAGATGATACTGTCTATTGTAAAGTGATTGAAGAGGTCAAAATAAATTTCTGAAAAATTATCTTCTAATACCTGAAAATAGGGTGTTGCAGAACCTTGAATATAATATTGAGCAGGATCAATATACCAATTAAATCGATAATATTTTAAATCGTAATTATCCGTTAAAGGATTGGAATAATTAAGTAATCTATTATAACTCACATAAGAATCTGATTTGCCACAATGTGTTAATATGGAATTGTCTTTTTGTCCAAAAGCACATAAGGAAAATAGTAGGAGTGCAAACGTCAATTTGAATCTGTCAAAAAGTAGCATTGTTTATCATTTATCATTTAAAACTTAAAGATACTTTTTTAAGAATGAATTACTGCATTGGTGTAAAGTTTTAACAATTTAATATAATTGAGATTTATTGCATTTGCATTTTATTGATAATGTCGGCCTGTGCTTTAATGGTTTGATGCAAAGCGAGGATGTCTTCACTGGTAAATCCTTGTAAAGGATTAGATTTACTATGTCTAAATCTCGAAATTTTAGTCCTGACAAACCAAACTTCCTGAATTTCATTTCCCATGACACGATACATATTGTAACTTTCGTTGTCTGAATGAAGCTCAAGATGCTTGTGTTTTCTCAAATTATTGATAACTCGTTTTACGACAACATCTCCTCTGGTTACAATAACATAAACATGATGATCTCTTATCGCGGTTTCCCATAAGGACGGTTCGATATAATTACATACTAGAATATCATTTTCATCAATTGTTGGTTCCATCGAGTCTCCTCTAACATCAAAACTTCTATATGTTCCGGTTTGATAAATGATATCAGGCAGAGTATAAGTAGGGAGTTCACGGACAAGCTCGATGTCATTTAAATCCTCTGCATATCCTGCTTGAGCCGGACGAGGAACATGGACAATACGTTCGTCGTTTTCTACGTCAGTGACTACGGTTAAGGTTTTGAAGGAATATTTTTGATTTTCATCTAAAAAAATTTCGCCTTCACCGACAAAGAGAAAAAGAGGGTTGATATTATACAGCGAAATGAACTTTTGGAGAACTTCGACCGGAACATTCCGTTTCCCTTTAATAACTTCACTCATACTCTGCGGTAAATAATCCAAAGATTGGCTAACCTTTCGAATGCTTTTTGCAATACCTTCCTTAACTATTTTTTTTACGACCAGAACAAAACGCTCGGAAACATCATTTGCCATAATTCTTTAATCTGTATTAATCAGGTTCAAAGGTAATAAAATATTATATATTTTCATTACTAATATATTACCGTTTCTATTATTCTACATAGGATTCCAAAATCTTTTTTAGATCCTTCAATACTTTGACTTTGTTTTGATCCTTTTTCATAGTCAACATTCCTATTACAAATTCGACGTTTTCTATTTCATCGAAAATATTCTTCAGATTTCCAAAATTTTCAATTACAAAAATCAGTTCCCTCTTGACATCAAGAAAAGCAGAATCTAATTCTTCTTTAGTTTCAGATGATAACAACTGCATCATATAAACCTCTACTAAAGCCTTATTTCTACTGTACATCCTAAATCCATCTCTATCAATGAGTAACTTCCCCTTTAAATCTTTTATCAATGCATTTAATGTAGCATATTTACTATTCATCAATTTATTCATTTCCATTAGGAGTGTTCTACTTCCAGTTAAATAACTTCCAAGGAAATATCCATATAATATATAAATTGAATCTACAAGCATCGTTTTATCAATGATGCTATAAGCTTCAACATAGTATTCCTTCATTTTTAATAAACATTTTGAACGCTTATCCACATCATTTCTTCTCAAGAAAGATATTCGTCTGAATAACAATGCTTTAAGCGCTCGTCTTTCAGCAGTAACTCCAATCAGATCTAGAACCTTGATATCAGCCAGCAATTCATCCAATAAATATTCATCTACAATATCTGTTTCTCGGTAATTATCCAGTAGAACCTTTCCCTTCAAACTACAATATAGTTCCAAAGAAGATACTGAGAAATCCGCTTTTTCGATTTTAAATAACCCATCCAGTTCTTTCAATGACATTTCGGATTCGCCCAACTCCGCGTAAATCTTTGCATACAGCTCCTTGATATATCCGGTCTCGAGATTATTTACTTGTACCCTATTGATGATATTACGTAATTTAGCAAGATGATCGCGTTTGCTGACGATTTGGCTAGTAATAAAAGAAATCTCATTTTGTAGCTCAATGATTGCCTGATTCTCTGTAACATACGGTGTATTGTCGATTTTTGTTACAGATTTATTAATCAGTTTATAATAATGATCTCCATAGCATTGGTAGGCTCCCCAAGTATTATTATCCGGGTGATTGTCATAACATTTTCGACGAGCAGATAAAACAGCATCGCCAAATTCGTAACCATCAAATAATTTCCGGTATAACTCAGTAGAAAAAGTATGTGCAGCCGCATCATTAACTGCCCATCCGGCAGCAACTACGGCTTTGACCCCCATTTTGATTAACTGAGTGCCAATATTTGCGGCTAAATTGGATCTTCCCTTATAATATTTTTCATCCAATCCCGTCATATCTATTGAATAACAACAGTTAATAAATATAAATTCGGGAACATACGATAATTGGTTGATCATCCCGGGTTCAAGAATCAGATCCTTACCCAATACGATTCCAACCTTTTTCCTAACTTCTCCATTGACTTCTTCATCCTGATACAACCCATGTGCAGCAAAGTGCATAACTCTATATTGTTCAGAATATAAATCAGTAATGATATCTTGAGCATTCCTTCGAATGAGCGACGTTACTTGAAACTTATTATCATTCAACAACCTTGTCACTTCAATTGCTTCACGCTCTGCTCCGTTCAACTGAGAAAATCCACTATCTGTGTAATCCGGATCACCCACTACAAAGGCTTTATTCTCTTCGGCCATGATAGGGTTATTTCTGTATTTATCAGTCAGTAATTGTCGTATCATACCGGTATTGACAAAAGTAGGTGTTTCATTTCGTGCATTATCAATAGATGTATAGTCATGGAACATTTCCCATGGAAATTGAGCCGAGTATTCATCCATCTTCCATACCATATTGTTTTGATTGCGGATTATACTTTTGAAGTCATTTGGAACTAAAAGTTCAAACATTGTCTTGGATAGCCTGACATCCCAATTACTTCGGTGCGAAAACTCTCGAGCAAGGTATTCAACCATCTTCAAGTCTGTGGTTATACCATCCTGTTCAATGCGAGCTCTACCGGACGTCGAACTAAAAGATAGACCTCTAGGCGTATTGTACCCTTGCACATATGTTGCACTTGTATTGAATGTATGCCACCAGGAAGCGCCTTCATATAAAGATAACCTCCTCCGTTTACCCAAACCTTTTCTAAATTGACCTACAACAATATTTAACGAATCGTGATTGGATTCAATGTCTTTGAGTATCTGATAACATTGTTGGGCAATATCCTCATAATAATCCACAAACTCTATCTCCTTTATCAATTTAAGACCCGAATTAAGCTGCACCATTCGTTGATTAGCTCGTTGTACACCGGACAAGATAGCCCGAATACATTCAGAGACGGGCAATCCGGCAAAGGATGTTCCCAGAAGGATAGAACTTATCCCGGTTGCTATGTTTTTATTTTCGATTCTGCTGTAATTGTCTCTGAAGAAAAAAGCATACTGGATAATTGCTTTTTCTACTGTGATAGAAAGCCGATATGCAGTCAATTGATCCACCGGTCCCAGTCCTGCTATCAAAGCTCCCTTTGGCTTAGAATCACTATGATATGTCACTTCACTGGCGCCAATATCTCCCGGATAAAATCCCAGTCGATGTCGTTCACTTAATTTTTGTTTTAAATAAGTATCCAAACTCTTTTCAGCACTGTATAAACCGTCGTGTAAAAAATGACCAACCAATACCGGATGAGCAGAATATTTTAAGTCAGCATTCAAAACGGTAACATTAATAAGCGAATCATCTACCTTAGATTTACTTGTTTCATGAAATCCATCAAAAATCGTTTCAACTATCTGATTATCATCCTCTACAACGATATCGACATCTTTCTTCTCCTCTTCAACTTCTAAGCCACGGCTCACAGGTGGCACTTGAGGTAAAAAACTGGAAGAACCGAATTGGATGATTTCACGTATTGTTTCAAAAATTACTTCTTCATTCGCTAATGAACCATGGGAAATTTCACTATAATAGATATTGGTAGTAGGCACTTCAGATGGAATTCCCAATTCCCACGTCACACTGCCATCTCCGAGCATTGTCGTCTTATAGAATAATTTTTCCCCTCCAAAAAACTTAGTTTTTAATCCATATCCGTTGACTGTCTTACTATGTCCGGCTATATAATAAACCTTTCTGAAAAGTTCTTCAGGCATCTTATATGACTGGGTAAGGTTCTTATAATTCTGATACAAAGTCAACATTTGAGGACTTGGAACTGTAGCATCAAAAGCATATTTAACTTTATCTTGCCAGAATGTATCAGTCTCAAAACCTTCATTTGTCATCGGTAACAATTGCATCACACCCGGATAATTAGAAACTGCTTGAACTATTTCCTTTTTTGTGTATTTGAAGTCAATAAAACTAAGCAACTTAATGCGATCTGCATGACCGGTTAAGACTTCCATGATGAGGTGTGAACCAAGCCATGGAGTGCCTAATAAAAACAATTTGTTGTTTACTCCTTTGCTAAAATTTGCAATTGTCTGTGGATGATTAATCATGATTTGTTTCATCACAAGCCCGCCCATTGAATGGGCGACAATATGAATAGGTCTATCATAATCCATATATTTATCCATCAAAGAAGCAAGTTCCTTTGCTGCTGTTGCCAAATCCAATCTCCAATCAAAGGCAAACACTCTTAAGTCATGGTCTTTCAATAAGAAGTTACCTATTTTACGATAATATTTATCCATAGCACCGGTTGGATATATCCCTTTTGCACCGATATTCATATTGTCTATCAAAGCTCCTCTATTAAGTCTCAGGATAGAAAGCCACAAGTCATTCTCCTTATCTGCCAGCGTAGAGCCCATAATTCCGGGGATTAAAATGGCAATTGGTTTTTGACCACTAATGTTATCACAACTAAAAACATTTGATTCAAGCTGAAGATTCACACCTCTGGCACCAATATCTCTGGTAACTTTTTTAAATTCTATATCATCTTCTTTGGGGATTCCATTAATAGCCATAGATATAGCTTTCCTTGAATTTTCATTTTTAAAATAACTAAAATGGTTTGTCTTGGGCACATCAGACAGATAATAATAATATCCACCAACGCTCATCAATCCTTTATTCATGGAATAAGTGTCCACAACAAAGTCATTCTGTCGCCAAAAATAAATATTTGTCAATATGACCATAATTGAATTACCGACACTTCCCCCTAAACTGGCATCACCCGCTATAACATATCGTTCTGCATTAATTTCTATATCAATTCTGTTGTTCAACTTCTGAAAGGTAGATGATGTAACCATAGACCATAATCCGGGCATACTTCGAGCATCCATTCTGTGTGACAAAACATCCATTACAAACTCCGTGACTGCGCTATATATTGGATTGGCTTTTGTCCCAAACACGATACCTATCAGATTTAAAATTGCATTCAAATAAACATCTATTCTGTTTCCCAAAATAGTTGTCCCACTGCTTGGACTGGCAACACGTACAAATCTTCCTATCTTCAACCTCTTTAATTCAGCTAATCCATTCATCTTATTCACCAGACTATTGAATTCAGGGGCATCCTTACTTAGAGATTCTATTTCAGGTGCTGAAAATCCTTTAATTCTATTTCTTGAATCACATCGACATAATAAGTCTCCAACCAAACCACCACGGGATTGTGACAAAATATCAATAGTTAGGTTGGCAGGTAAAGCGTCTAATATGTCATTAACATTGGTAATAGGCGATACAGAAATTGTATAATGCTCCAATGCCAACACATAATCATATCGTGAATGAATAGTCTTCCACAAATCGCCATTCTTCAAGTCTCCAAAAGAACCTTCCGTGCTACTCAATGTTCCGTGTAACAACAATAATACTTTGCCGCTAACAACGGTCATTGGGTCGCACTTTGTCATGTTCATATCTTTATCAAGTAAGAACAATCCAGGGTTGCTCATCACCTTTTTGTCTACCTTTTCCGCAATAAAAGCCGCTGTTATACTCGAAGCATCAGCCGCAAAGACATTGAGTAATTTTCGTTTTATATATTTGAAGACTCCCCTATCATCAGAAATTGATACACCGTCGGTTAAGACTTTGTATTCTACATTATCAGATCGTTTAATTTTAGAAGAAAAAACTTCATCCAGATCACCCAAATAGCCAATCCATACGGAATCATCTTCCAGGATAGCATGACCTATTAAGTTAGCATCCAATAGTTCCACTTTTTCACTTTCGCCTCTTGTCTGTCCACTTTTATAGGTAGCTATTGCTTTATAATTGCCGACAACAGGTAAACTTGATTGGGTATCCTGAACACCAATTATTCCAATCTTTTCTAATTTAGGATCAGTAGAAGAAGGATTGTTTGAAGAAAATTTATCTTCTGATGGAGGTAATTGATTTTGGTCACCTTTGTTTGGATCATTTGCCATAATAAATTGAATAAATAATTAGAAAAGAATGTTAATTTGAAAGTTTATGCCGCTTTATAGTTATGCTTAAATTAAATATACATTACATACGCATTTACAGCATAGTATAACAATTTTAATGGAGACCTTTCAATAATAGATAACTTTAAAATGTATTATTCCGTGAATAGGAAAAAGAGACATGGCTTTAAAGTGTTTCAACTTTCAAATTTACGAATAAATAATTAGAACACAAACTTTTATCGTTCAAAAGTGTTTATAGCAAATTCCCTTTTCAATATTCCAATCTTTCAATTCAACCCATATTCCACAAGAGCCAAATATAAACTTTATAATAAATTGATGTTCATTTATTTATGTATGAGATTATATCTTATACAATAAAGTAGTCATGCTTAAAATATGAATACAAGCCTCTGTATCATCATCACATATTCACCATTACCATAATATTGAAAATTGAACTAAATATTCAAGATGGTGTTTGAAAAAAAATAATTATATGCAATTGCTACTCAAATATTTGAGGAAATATTCAGGTTTAATACTGTTTACATTGTTGTTAGCGGCTATAGGCCAACTCTTCAGCATGATGGATCCTTATATCATGAGACTTTTAATAGATAACTACACCAATGATCTAAGCAAGTTTTCTTCCCGGGAGTTTTTAAAAGGCGTTTTGACCTTAGGACTTGCAATAATAGGTGTAGCCATGGTATCGCGCATAGCAAAAGCATTTCAAGATTATTTGGTCAATTTAATTACGCAGAAAGTTAGTACTGAAATTTATAATGATGGACTGAAACACGCATTAAGTTTGCCTTTTGAAGTATTTGAAGACCAACGAAGTGGTGAGACGCTGGGTATTTTACAGAAAGTCAGAACTGACGTCCAGCGCCTATTATCAACAAGCATCAATATCTTATTCGTATCTTTAATAGGAATAATCGCAGTCACGATATATTCATTTTCTGTATATTGGGCTGTTGGGCCATTATTTGCTATAACGATTCCAATATTAGTTATCCTAAGTGGTTATTTGACCAAAAAGATTAAGAAAATTCAAAAGAAAATTGTTGCAGAAACAACAGCTTTGGCAGGCTCAACAACCGAATCACTTAGAAATGTCGAATTAATCAAAAGCACAGGGCTGGTTGAACAAGAAATTAACCGTCTCAACGATACAACCAATCAAATCCTCGAATTAGAAATTAAAAAAGTTAAATACGTCCGAAGCCTTTCATTTATTCAGGGAACTGTCATCAACTTCATCAGAACGACGATTATTGTAATTATGGCCTACCTGATTTTTCAAGGTAAAATAAGTGTTGGAGAGTTTTTCTCTTTGTTTATGTATAGCTTCTTTATTTTCGGGCCATTAAACGAAATCGGCAACTTAATCAACCTATATTCTGAAACGCTTGTTAGTCTCCAAAACTTTAAAAAACTTATGGAAATGAAGCCGGAATTACCTCCTCAAGATGCTATTCCGGTACGGTATATCGACTCCATTGATTTCAACAATGTATCTTATCACTATAATAGTACATCTAAAAATGCATTGAACAACATAAACTTCAACGTCAAGCAGGGTGAAAAAATCGCCTTCGTAGGTCCTTCCGGAGCCGGAAAAAGTACACTTTTCAAACTTTTGGTTGGGTTATATAAACCTGTCAACGGCTCCATGTATTTTTCTCACATACCTATAGAACGGATCAACATGAATGACATCAGACATCAAATAGGAATCGTCAATCAGGATACTCATTTATTTGCGGGAACAATTAGAGACAACCTGCTTTTTGTTAAACCGGAAGCAACGGATGACGAAATAAAATCGGTATTACGAAAAGCTTCTGCCCATTCATTATTGGATAGAGCAGAAAAAGGCATATATACAACAATTGGAGAAGGCGGTATAAAAGTATCAGGTGGTGAAAAACAGCGGATATCCATTGCAAGGGCATTGTTAAGAAATCCACATTTACTTGTATTCGATGAAGCGACATCAGCTTTAGACAGTCTTACAGAAGAAGAAATAAACGAAACTATTGAAAATTTGCCGGATAACGACAAGAGAATAACGATTCTTATAGCACATCGCCTTAGTACTATCATGAATTGCAATCGAATTTATGTATTAGAAAATGGGAAGATTGTAGAACAGGGCAATCATTCCGAATTGCTTGAGATAAAAGGTCTTTATTTTGCCATGTGGCGTCAACAAGTAGGTTTGGAGAATGAAATTATCTCTGTATAATAAAAAATGTTTGCCTGAGAAAATCATTACTAAATGGTGGAATTTACCCTTCCGATATCTAACCAATTTTATATCTTTGCGCCATTTGATAAAAACCGACTTTTGAGGTTATTAATTAAAACATAAATTTTAAAATGAAATACGACGTTTTGGTATTGGGAAGCGGTCCCGGAGGTTATGTAGCAGCTATCAGAGCTTCTCAATTGGGTTTTAAAACAGCAGTCATTGAGCGTGAATCTTTGGGTGGAATTTGCCTCAACTGGGGTTGTATTCCCACAAAAGCTCTAATCAAGAGTGCTAAAGTGTTTGAATATCTCAATCATGCATCAGAATATGGCATAACTGTTGAAGGTGGCAAAGCTGATTTTAATGCTATCATCAAGCGAAGTCGTGGTGTCGCAGATGGAATGAGTAAGGGTATTCAGTTTTTATTAAAGAAAAATAAGATTGATACTATTTTCGGTAATGGTCAGTTGAAAAAAGGCAAAAAAATCGAAGTGACCTCTGCCGATGGCAAAAAGGCAATATATGAAGCCAATCACATCATAATAGCCACCGGGGGACGCGCGAAAGAACTACCCGGCATCGCAATAGATCACAAAAATATCATTGGCTATAGAGAAGCTCTTGCATTGGATAAATTACCAAAATCAATGGTCGTAATAGGTGCCGGAGCCATAGGTGTTGAGTTTGCTTATTTTTATCATTCTCTGGGAACAAAGATTACGGTAGTTGAATTTATGGAAAATGGCCTTGTGCCTAGAGAAGATGCAGACGTCTCAAAGGAGTTGAATAAAATCTATAAAAAGAAAGGTATTCAGGTATTGGGAAATACGGCTGTCGAAAAGGTAGAATCTGCGGGAGGTTCCAGTAAAGTCACTGTAAAAGATAGAAAAACCGGCGCTACTCAGGTAATTGAATGTGATATAGTCTTATCCGCAACCGGTGTAACACCCAATGTCGAAAACATCGGATTAGAAGAAGTTGGTATTCAACTAGATAGAGGTCACATCAAAGTGGATTCATTCTATAAAACAAATATTGAAGGTTACTATGCTATTGGTGACGTTATTCCAACACAAGCTCTTGCCCATGTTGCTAGTGCTGAAGGAATTACCTGCCTTGAAAAGATAGCCGGTCAAAATCCGCAATCCATCGACTACAACAATATCCCGGGATGCACATACTG
>CAKUWM010000042.1 GCA_934699305.1 uncultured Saprospiraceae bacterium
AACTTCATGACTGATTGCATTTTCCTTTAAAACAGTTTTTATGTTTTCGGTAATCTGTTCGGGCGTAAGCGAACAAACATTTGAGCGAATGCCGTCAACAGAAGCATTGTCAAAAGTATTTTTCACAGAACCGTCAAATATATCTACCACAGATTTAATAGCAGTTTCTTGATATTCTAATAGTTCTAATTTCAGTTCCATCACTTTCTGTTGTTCTTTTTGTTATTATATTTGATTTGCTGTTCCGCTACTTTCAATGCTTTTTCTCCCAATTCTTCATCTTTTATTTCAAAAAGTATTTTTTCGCCTAAATATTGAATCAATAATTTTTCTTTGTTTAAATCTAAAATTTCCGCAAGTTTTACAATCTGTTCTTTAGTTGCTTTTCGTTCACTTCTCTCAATTTTGCTGAGGATGGCCCTATCAATATCCAGTTCCGCAGAAACGTGGCGTAAAAGCAATCCCTTTTCTTCTCTTTTTTCTCGTAGTAGTTCACCTACCGATTTGCTATTTTAAATTTGCAAATTATCAGTTAGTTGATTTGATACTATCTGTCAAATATAGGAAAACTCATTTAATGATTTAAATATTCACCTTAAAACTTTTCAACATTCCGTTGAGCGTTGGCTATAGTGTCGGAGAAAAAACCAATGTGCCATTTGTGGGGTGGGTTTTCTACACTTACTTGTAACGTCTTATTCACGCAACAAATATACAACATTCTTAAATACAAACCATGTAACATTCGTAAAACAAATTGTAAAAAGGGATAACACATAAATCTGCACATTTACTCTATTTCACATATCATCTCAATCTTCCTATTTCTATACTTAGCATTGGCCTAAGTATAGGCTTTTTCAAATTCAAATTTGCTTGTATATCAATTCCAACACCTAAAAACTTAAAAGGAATATATCTTCCACCAATTTTTAGTGGAATACCAACTGTTAAAACTTTTTCGGTAAAATACGCATTACTGAGAACTGTTGAGTTTTCAGCATCATATTCATCAGTTCTTATTCTTCCACAAAATACTCCAATTCCACCTTGATATTGAAGTCTAAATTTCTCATTTTTTGTGTCAGTATATTTACCAAATAAAAAGTTTACTTGTTTATAAATATTCCTAGGGTTTGGACCGAAAAGAGCACTTTCAAAATCATTTCCAAAATAATATCCAACAGAGTATATGTACTTCTCATTCATTGCATTTATTTCAATTCCTTCAAATATGTTATCAGCAAATAGTTGCATTGTGCCTTTTCCAGAAATTGAATATTTATCGATTGTTTGACGTTGAACAATTAGGACACTCACAATAATTAATAGTGAAGACAAATATTCTATTCATAAACAAACATATTAAATTACAGTATTCATAATTAGGCTATATCATTAAACTTAAACATATTATTCACTCAACAAATATACAACATTTGCAAATACAAACTACGAAATATTAGTCTCTTTTACACTCTACTTCAATTTTTTCAAGTTGTTATTTTCCAATAAAGATTTCATTTGGCTGATAGTAACTATGTAATACCAAAAAGAGGCACTCTCGCGAGCACCTCTTTTCACCCAAAATAACAAATATCACTTCTATGAAAAAATAGAGTTCATAGTGATACCTGTGTGATTAATATGTTTATTTGAAGTTTGCATTAAAGAAAATACCTGCGGGCATACGAGTGTAGTCCTTATAGTTCTCTTTCAATGTCATTTCGTCATCCTTATCCTGAAACACACTAATGTTGTTGAATGTGAAATCCCAACCATATCCCTTCATAGTGTTAAGATACACATCGCCCGTGAGTGGATGAACAGCAATATTGTTGTAAGCCATTCCTGCGTTGGTAAGGACTTCATTTGCACTTATCATCTGTTTCGATTCGTTTTTAGAGAAGATATGACGATAAATGGTCATGCCTCCGTTGCTATAATATAATGTGTCGCCTTTGGCAGTAATAGCAGGAGTGGAAGCCATGCCAGTACCAAGCCTTCCTACTGTTATTTCATTCGTTTGAATTACTGCAAGTGTCTCACTATCAATTTTAGATATTTTGGCAGGTGTACCGTTTGTAGATATCCACAGATTATTATCCTTGCTGCGAAGCAATCCAGTGATATTTGTGCCAAAATCAGCCTCTTGAACTATCTTAGTGTTTACAGCTTCGAGTTTCAATATCTTTTTTCCCGAAATAACGTAAACCTTACCATTCACTACAGCCATATTATTTTTGGCAGCCCCCTTTGTTCCATCTATCAGTTTTAGCTCGTCTGTTGCAGTATTTAAAATATGCACCCCATTATTATCGCGGATAAACAAGTTTTCGTCATTCAAAACTGCAATATGCGAAGGCCAGCTAAGTTTTGATATCTCTTTATTGTATGCTTTTATTCTTTTTAGCGATTGTGCATTAGCAACGACTAACATTCCATCATTTACCTTTCCAGTAGCAGCAGAATTGTTATTGCCATTTTGAGAAAGTATATACATTTTGTCGTCCTTGATAAACAAGTCTTGAGAAACGTTTCCTAATTCAGTGCCATTAGCATTGTAATATACATTGTTCATCACCTCGCCAGTAGAAGTAATAAAGATAAGTGAACCGTTTTCAGTTGTCATATTCCCTTCGTTAAGGATATAAATTCCATTTGGATCGTTAAATACTTTCCCTTCAGTTCCCACTTTAGCTACCGCTTGATATACCATACCTTTGCTGTCAACTCCCTCGATGCGTATGTTGCCAATACCAAAGCTTGAGTTTTGTGGTGCAAGTATGTTTACGGTTTTGTTAGGAATGTGAATATCTGCCGTCCACCCCTCGGGCTTCTCCACAATTCTCAACTCAGTTATATTATCAAATTTGATTTTCAAATCTTTGCGTACCCCTGGTTTAAAAAGGAAGAAAGGCTCATTTTTTGGATTGTCAAACGACAAGTGGGTGCCTTTTGATTTGGACAACACAATAGTGTTTCCATCAGCCATCACAAAGGTTACATCATCTGCGCCATCTGTTATATTAGTGAAGAAAGAATCGCCTTGCGCTTTCACAAACTCTCCGTTTGCATCTTTTATTCGCTGATTGTTTATTGTCCAATATCCTTCTGCATCAATATTTAACTGAGGAGTGGCACCATCATTGCCAGATACTTTTATTTTTTTATTGTTGGCATCGGTCAAGAATTCAGTTTTGCCATTGGTTGTGATTGTCCAATAGTAAACGCGACTCTCTTCCTTCACACCTACAACGGGTGCATCATCTCCATTCCTGATTTCTAAAGTTTCGCCATTATTAAAGGTTATTTTATAACCCTTGCCACCTTCCAAAGCTTCGGTTTTAGTAATCACCTTGCCCTCATTCAATGCATCCACCAATGATTGCATTGCAGTAGTTTGCTTTTTAAGTTCCGATAAATCAGTCTTGATTTTATCAATCTCATTTTTAAGATACGAGTCGTCGTACTCACAACTGAAAAATAGAATACCACTTATAAGTAGTATCAATAAGTTAAATTGTCTTTTCATTTTTGTTTTAATATAATTATTGTGTTAAACATTTACTCTATTACAGAATTGATATCAATGCCAAGCGCATGAAGGTCTTCCCCCTTGCCTACTTCTGTTGAAGCTTCGCCAAGCCATCCATTTTCTTTGTCAACTCCATTGATAACTTTCACAAAATCTATACCTGGCAAATTGGCTGGTTTACCATCCCTGTCAATTGCCCAATCGATGTCGATTGCCGCTCTTTTATCATTGTTGGGATAGTTGTCCACGTATCCATAGCTATAATACTCTAAGAAAAAGTAAGTTCCCGACCCGCTTCTATCCCATCCGTTATCAGCTAACTTGATACCCTTGTATGTAATTTCATCCTCTTTGATCCATTGTGGGAAATATGGCTGTTTGTGGAATGAGTTCTTCACTTTATGTCCTTCACCACCTTTGTTGTTAGTCCAACGAATGTAGGTATCTGTTACGTTGTTGTCTTCAACCTCAGGACGATAGAACGTCATTTCATAATCACGATAAATTTTCAAATCGCCACCAGCGGCAAGTGCATCCTCATACCATGATTCTTTTTCTGCAGTAAAGTTTCCACTACCAGCTATTTCGTACCACTCATCTTCATCAGGCTTACCATTTTTGTTTTTATCATATGCCACCATTACTACTGCTGGCTCTGCACTTCCCGCAAATGAGTTGCCATGAATTCTAAAGTCGCGTTTACCTTCCACATTCACAATAGTGTGGTCAAAACCTATAACCACATATCCGCCCCATCCACCAAGAGTGATAAAGCTGCCCTTTTCGCCAACAATTGTTTTAGCCACTTTAGCAATCATATCTTCGTGAGTATCACCTTCCACGTATGCAGGTAGTTTATTTACAAACTGACCAGGAGCAGGTAGATAATCAAATACATTTGCTGTATATCCTGACACTTCTTCTTCACGCTCCGATACAATAATAGTATATTCTACTTCAAAATCGCCCGAGGATAATAGCACTGAATAGTTGCCCTCATCAACAGAAGCAAACAGAACATCTCCATTTTCATTTTGCGTCAGGCGATATTTCTCTGAGTCAGATTTGGTTACCTCAAGTGCCACCTCATCATCTTCACCCACAAATCCAGGAAGCTCAATCTTAAGAATTGAAAACACCTCAGTATTGAATGTGTCTGAAGAAGAGTATACGTTTACCACAAACTCCTTTTGTGTAACTCCACCTTTATTTACTGCTCTAAATACAAGTTTATACTCGCCCGCCTCTTTAGCCTCGAATGTGAACTCATGAGTATTTGCCACTTCTTCATCGTTAAGCAACCAAGAGTAAGTAGTTTCAGCATCGCTACTCACTTCAGGACTAAACTTTATAGATTGATTATCCAGAAGTTTGTAACTCTCCTCAATACCAGATATTTCTGGCGCTAAAACTTGTTCCTCATCCGAACATCCAATTAGGAATAATGAGAACAAAAACAATGTCAATAAAAATGATTTTTGATTCATAATGTTAATAATTTAATTTAGTTATATGTTTTATATTTAATTCTTTCCGTAAATAGGCAACAGTGCAAAGTGTGCAGGAATATCACCAGTGCGCACATCCCATTTCTTCTTCCCGTTCTTATCGAAGCAATACAGCACACCCGAAGTCACATAGTTTCCAGCATCAGTAAGGTATATATCCTTCGATTTAGGATTAACCATAATACCATAAGGCATCTCAATCTCATTGTCGGTACCATCAGTAATAAAGTTTTGCTTAACCACCTTTCGAGTGTTAGTATCTATTACAGAATAGCTTACTTCATACTCAAACGTAATATAACTGAATGCACTACTCACCACATATAGCATATCATCATCCATCCACATCGAGTTTGCAGCTATAGCAATGGTGTCTGTAACCTCTTTAGTATCTTTATCTATAATATAAATCTGTGAAGGCTCGTTAAAGTAATCTCCCCTCGATGTTACCCACAAGTTGCCCTGCTTATCTGCCCTAATCCTATGAAGATTAATGGCAACATCAATTCGGTTATCCTCCGTAAATGATTCAATATCTATTACCGATACAGTACGCTCATAGCCTGCCGAATTTCCAGCACCCATATATCCACCCGAGTTAGCCACATATATTTTACCATCCAATATCTCAAGCTCATCAGGCTGAAAACCAACGATGCACTTATCCACTATCTCAAGCGTGGCAGTATCCACTTTTGCCACAAATCCCTTTTGTTGATAGTCAGGATTAATTTCTATCGGCCCAGCATATGAAGTTATGTAAGCATAACCTTCATGAAATTTGATATACCTACAATTTGGGATATCCACCTGCCCAATACGTTTTGTAGTTTCGGCATTCATCACCTCCACCTTATTCGAGGCATTGATAACGGCATAAAGTTTGCTGCCGTAAATTGCAATATCATTGCCTACATCGCCCATCTCTTTAGGTACTTCCGGATTGCGTTCAGCGTATATATTTCTGATATATTTACCAGTTTCGAAGTTGAAGAAGTCTAATGTTGATTTGTTGCTTCCCATATTTCCCTCGTTCAACAAGTAAAAACCCTTATATCCAATGATTTTCAATTCATCATCCTCTGGATTGGGTTCTGGCTCTGGCTCGGGTTCTGGTTCATCCCCCGATTCAGAATTATCACCTGGCTTCTCTAGTTCAATCTCCTCCGAACCTATAATCTCAATATCATCTCGGCAAGATTGATTCATCATCACTGCTAAACTTAGCAGTACAATCATCAATAAGTTTTTAATGTCAAAGTGTGTCATGTCATTTATGTATTTATATTTCTACAGTAATCGAAAATTTATAGTTGCGCTGCGGCATCGGATAGTTTAGCACCACCTCATAATCCTGATTCAAAAGATTATTCACCTCTGCACTAAGCTTCAGAGCATAGCCATTAAACTTTATATCCTTTATTAGCGACAAATCGTTGGTGTACCACGGTTGCTCATAGTTTTCACGAATATTTGCTGAATTGTGATACCTCTCGCCCACGTATATAAAACTATAGTTTAGCCCCCACCCCTTGTAGCTAAGCCCCGCAATGGCCGAACCACTATGCCACGGAATATATGGAATCTGCCCACCATAGGTTGACTGTTGCAAAGTGCCCCCTTTGCGTTTCGTAAAATCTTGCGCCTTTTGATAGGTATAGGTTAGCTTTGCATTCATCAATAGCTCATCTGTAATGCTTACAATAGTAGATGAAGAAAAATCAATTCCTTTAATTTCCACCATCCCCAGGTTCATCATCATCCAGCGATATTGACCACTACCCTTGGGCACTGCCACTATTTTATTATCTACTTTGTTGTAATAAATATCCCCTTGCACCTCCAGTCGTTTCAACCATCGGTTCATATTAGATTTCAGATATTGAGCACCCATGTTGTATTGATTTGTAAACTCAGGCTTCAAGTTGCTATTGCCCACATCTGTGTAATACAAATCATTAAAAGTGGGCATTCTGAAAATGCGTTTATAGAAAGCCCTAAGACTTATAGGACTTTGATACGATGGCGAATATGAGAAGAATATGGCAGGTGTGAACTCGCTTTTGTTTTTAGCAGCTTTTGTTTGATTATTAGGATTGGAGCGATCCACTCGCACTCTATCATTCACAAAGGTAGATAGGATACTACCTTGCATTTTCACGGCACCCAAATCTAAAGCCGAAGCCAACGACACCATAGAAGTGAATCTTTCGGGCTCGGTAAATCCAGCCATATCAGATGTAAGTGTATTATACTGAAAATCGCCAGATAGCGAAGCACTCCAATTATCGAGAATCTCATACTGATTGGCCAATGATAGATACGACTCCTGCTGCCTAAACGAATTATCGATAAACATCAGCGTAGTATCGGGATTGAGGTATCGCATATAATCGTTGGCGTACTTTGCATTAACTAGTATCTGATAGTCTTTGGATATACTCTTTTGTAAGGATCCTTGTGCAAAGAAACTTTTATCCCATTGTCGTTGCGAGTTCATCCACCTGTTATTCACGATAGCTCCTGGCACTCCCCTTTCCGAATCATAGAAATAGGTTTTCAGTTTCCAATGCCCTTGATTGAGCAATCCAAACACTCCCGCCTCGAGCCTTAGCGACTCTATGTCTCCATTTTCTCTTACAGCGGTGGTGTCATACATCACCTCATTGGCGCCAGGCATCACTCGCTTGTATCGGTATTTATATTTGCCCGACGAGCTGATATACTCACCATTAAATGAGGTGCTGATGTCATCATTTATTTTATACTCATAAAGTATAGAGGGATTTACAAGATCGAACGACCCTGTTTTAAGTGTGGCTCTTAGATTATGATTCTTACCATATTCAAAGCGCGGTGTTCGCGAACGAATATATACCGAGCCCGATGTGCTGAAATCCTTTGCCGGCTGAAAGATATCACTCTTCTGCCCATTATATATTGATATCTCATCAATATTTTCGAGCGAGTATTTACCTAGGTCAATCTGTCCATTTTGTGCATTGCCCAGCTGAATACCATCATAGAAAATACCAACATGGTGCGAGCCCATACTGCGAATATTGATAGTTTTGAGTCCACCAATGCCGCCATAATCCTTTAGCTGCACACCCGAAAAGTATCTAATGGCATCAGCCACCGAAAAACTGTTGAGAGATTTGAGTTCCTTTCCGCTTAGTTTTTGAACCGGAATCACCTCCCTAAAGCTCTTGGCAACCACCACAAAATCGGGCAGCTCCTGAATAGAGTCAAGTTGATCCTGTGCATGAATTGGCTCGATAACTCCGATGAAAAAAGTTACAACTGCCAGCAATATTTTGATTTTTCTTATCATCCCGTTGAATAAACGATATATCAATCGGGAGATAGAACAATATTATATTGCTATAAAATGAAAGGCACGCGTAATGAATAGAAAGTCTCCGACAAAAAAGAGAAAGACAAGATAAACCTGATAAATTACGTGGTGTCCTCAAGCTCCATACCCCGAAAGCCATTAAACAATTATTTATTCTGGCAGGTCTTCTGACTTACTCCTCTTTGTGCCTCCTTCCCATCCGCCGATTGGCGGACAGTGGATTTCTGAGTACTTTGCACAAAGATTTTTGGCGGAGCTTACAGCAGCGGGTCTGTTCAGGATTTGCACCTGATTCCCTTTTCATTACCGGTTTCGGAGAATTGTGAAACGAGTAACACCAAAATTTCTGAGGGCAAAATTAGTATAACATTTCATATTTTGCAAGCATAAACAGAAGATTGTTTTAAAATGGTATTGTGGATAGGCCCATTTGGCTAAATGATTGTCTTATTGTTATAATCGAGTTATCTGTGTTTGATACCTGCTCTTGCAGCTAAAACTCAAATATAAATCCTATGGCGGGCACAATGCTCGCTGTTCGTTGTTGAAGAATGAGCGGTATGGCATTGCTTCCATCTGACTTTATTGCTAATCCGTCTGTTGTTTTAAAACCCGAATTATCATCCAATCGTTCGAAAGTGAATTTTGGCAGATAAGGCGTTTTATAAAATAAAACATTCTGAAAATCTACAAAGAAATCTAAGCTAACCTTTTTAAAATTGAACCTCTTATCTATCCTCAAATCCAATTGGCTAAAGACAGGAAGCCGTTTGCTGTTTATTTGTGAATAGTCGTAAACTCCGGTGCCGTTTGTCAAATACATAGCTGTTGAGGTTGGAATATCAAAAGGAGTATAAGGTTGTCCCCCTGCTATCCGGTATTTCAAGCCTATATCCCAGTTCTTTTTGAATTTGTAACCAAATGTTGTAGAGACAATAAACCCGTAATCCCAAGTTGAAGGCCTGAATTTACCATCCAATCCGGAAAACTCTGATTTATACAGCGTTGCACTCACGACATAAAATAAACTCTTAATCAATTTCTGTTGTGCATAAGCTTCTATTCCATAAACTCTGCCTTTTCCGTTTGAGGTATAATAGTCCCCGCCAACAGCCGAATAGTCTGTGCCAATATTGGCGTAGGATATACCGGTTGTCAATGAAACAGGGTAGTTGCGATAGTCTTTGTAAAAAGCCTCAAAAGTAAAACGCAAATCATTCTTTGGAACAAATTCTGTCCCTATGGTATAGTGGATAGCATTGGTATATTTCAAGTCTTTGTTGCTTAGCGTTCCATTGTTGTCAACGAACCCCAACATCGTATAAACAGGAAGTTTATAATAACTACCTGCAGATGTAGAGATGTTCCACTGATTATTGAAGATATAAGAAAATGCGATTCGTGGTGATATGGTCTTTAATGGATTCAGACCTGTTTTTGTAAAAGTATTCATATCTGCTCTTGCACCTCCTGAAACTAAAAATTTATCATCAAAAAAGTACTTGGCTACCTGTCCATGAAATCCGAGCTTGTAAAAGTCTATGGCTGATTTACTGGAAAAACTGATTGCCGGAACGATGACGTTTCCCATAGTGTCTTTTTGCTCATTTTTTATTGTGTTGAATAAATCCGCATCATACTTCACATATTGGCCATCAATGCCATAACTATATTTCCAGCCGTCGATATATTTATTCATATCCAATCGCAGCTTATTTTCAATTTCGTGGCTGTTCAAGGAAAACAGCTTATTTCCTTGCTTCAACGCATTGTTCTCATACCTGTCAGCACCATTAAAAAACATATTTCTACTTAAAGCAATGGTGAAATATCCATCGTTTACCAATCTCTTTAATGTTGCACCAACGGTGTAATTCCATTGTTTGATGAGTGGGTTTGCACGATTGATATACTCATTGTTGGCATCACTATTTTTAGAAGCAGCCAATTTAAAATTGTCAATAGCTCCTAAACCAATGAAAGTAAGTTCGGTCTTGCTATTTATCTTGGAATTTATCTTGTATTGAAAATCGTAATAATCGGGTCTTATAGGCAGGTCTAACAATTTAAATAAAAATTGCAAATACGACCTTCTTGCAGAAACCATAAAGGTTGTCTTTTTACTTAAGGGACCTTCAAACATTGTTGCAAATTCACTTCCAGAAAGTCGAATATTACCACTCAATTTGTCAGGATTTCCGTTTCTTTGCTTCACAACAATTGTCGAGGCCAAAGCATTATCATACCTGCTATTAAAGGCAGATGAGGTCAATTGAACATCTTGAATGAATGAAACATTTAAAATTCCAGTTGCACCACCGCTGGCACCTTGCGTTTGAAAGTGATTTAAAACGGGAATTTCTATCCCATCTAAGTAATAGACGTTTTCACTGGGTCCTCCTCCACGAACGATAATGTCATTTCTGTTTGGAGTGGTTCCTCCTGCTACTCCCGGCAAAACTTGAATCACTTTTGAAACATCAAAGTTCCCGCCAGGATTTACCTTGATCTCTTCCGATGTTAACCGTTGTGTTGCTAATGGCGTTATCATATCAGTTGCTCTGACTGACCTTCCTGCGCTAATAACAACTTCTTGCAATTCTTGACTTTTTGAATCTAACTCAATCTGAAGCAATAAGGCGTTTCCCGACCCTACATTCAAATTATATTGCTCATAGGGAGCGTATCCGATGTATGATGTCTTTAAATTGTATCTTCCAACAGGTATTTTAACTGAAAACACACCATCTTCGTTGGTAACAACAGCCAAAGTATCAACGCCGATAAATTGAATCGCCGCTCCAACCAACTCTTCCTGTGTGTTTTTGTCTTTTACCGTACCTGATACAACACCCACTGTTTGTGCATTTAAATTACTGCACAGCAAAATTGCAAAAAGGATATAAAGTGAACTTTTCATTCTTCCTTATCGTTAATTTGATACAAGAGTAAACGATAATCTCGAATAATAGTTCACTTACAATCTAAATTGAAACAATAATAGTATATTTGCAGTCTAATTTTATCGCATATGAATTACAAATTATTAAAGGATGTCATTGATTTAGTTGAGCGATATGAATCAGAAAGCAATCAGGCTAATGAGATAGATCTTTCTATCGATGATTTTGAAAAATGGATAGCAAATAAAGTCAGCGCATCAGAATTAGAGAGTGAGCCTGATTGGGAAGGGAAAAAAAAGGGAAGAAGTCCGGAAAGTGTTATCAATACGCTCCTCGTTCACATGAACCGATATGCAAAGAGTTATTCCAAGTCAGCCATTTTCGGATCGGATTTTGCCACACAAGAAGACTTTATTTTCCTGATCAACTTAAAAGCTTTTGGTGAAATGACAAAGATGGAGTTGATAAGAAAAAACGTACAAGAAAAACCAGCAGGAATGCAAATCATCAATCGTTTAATTGCTCAGGGATGGGTAGCACAGAAAAACTCTGAAATAGATAAGAGAAGTAAAGTCATTTCAATTACTCAAAAAGGACTGGAGGCCTTAGACACTCATATGGATAAGATCAGACAAGCCACCAGGGTGGTGACCGGCAATCTCACATATGTCGAGAAAATGGAGTTGATAAGACTTCTGAATAAATTGAATGATTACCATTTACCGATTTACGAACAAAATATTGAACCGGAAAATTTATTGAAAGCAGTAACAAACCAATTAAAAAAGGAAATATGAAAAAGAAAAGAATTGTATTTTCAGTTATAGCTGTTTATTTCATTGCCTTGCTAAATTCCTGTGCCTCAATTCCCGAAAATGCAAAGCCGATTGAAGATTTTGATGTAAATCGCTATTTGGGAACGTGGTATGAAGTGGCTCGTTTTGATTTTCGTTTTGAAAAAAACTTAGACAACACCTCTGCAAATTACACTTTGGATAAGAATGGAAATGTTGTCGTATTAAATAGTGGTTATAATTTCGTGAAAAAGAAATGGCGCAAAGCCGATGGATTGGCAAAATTCAGAGGAGAAAAGAATATTGCTGCTTTGAAAGTTAGCTTTTTTGGACCTTTTTATTCGGGTTATAACGTAGTTGCCTTAGATGAAAATTATCAATACGCTTTAATTGCCGGTAAAAATTTAGATTATTTATGGATCTTATCTCGAACAAAAAAATTACCGGATGAAGTTAAAACTGAATATTTGAAAATAGCAAAGGAAATAGGGTATGACACTTCGAGATTAATTTGGGTGAAGCACGACAAGAATAACAATCCATTTTTGAATGAAAACTGATATTTCCATATTTTGGTTCAGGCGTGATTTGCGTTTGGAAGACAACATAGGATTGTGTCGAGCGCTCTCTGGTGATGTCCCTGTTTATCCGATATTTATTTTCGATGAAACTATTCTTGATAAATTGGAAGACAAACACGACCGCAGGGTAGATTATATTCATCAGGCACTTTCTAATATTAATGATGAATTGAAAACAGTTCAATCCTCGTTGAATACTTATTATGGTAATCCATTGACTGTCTTTCAACAACTTTCAGAAGAATACGCAATTGAATCAGTCTGTTGCAATCGAGATTATGAGCCTGACGCCATTGCACGAGATACTGAAATCTACATCTTTTTCAAAAGTCAAAACATTCCCTTTAGAGCATTTAAAGATCAAGTGATTTTTGATAAAAATGAAGTTACAAAAAATGATGGAACGCCTTATACGGTTTACACTCCGTATTCCAAAAAATGGAAAAAACAACTAACTGAAATCCATTACAAAACGAATACACCCAATTTGGAGAATCTGTATAAAAAGGATTTCTCAGAAATTCTTTCTCTAAATGAAGTCGGTTTTGAGAAAACGAAAATCACTTTCGAAAAACCCGAATTAAATATTTTCATAATTGGCGAATATGATAAATACCGTGATTATCCCGCACTGCAACGAACGACCCAATTAGGAATTGCTTTACGTTTTGGAACAATAAGTGTACGTGAATGCGTTGCGTTTGCAGTTAAACACAATCAAGCGTGGTTGAATGAACTCATTTGGCGCGAGTTTTTCATGCAAATCTTGTATCATTTTCCAAAAGTTGTAAATCAATCTTTTAGAGCTAAATACGATTTTATTCAATGGCGAAATGATGAACAGGAATTTGAACTTTGGTGCGAAGGAAAAACTGGCTACCCAATAGTAGATGCAGGAATGCGACAACTAAATGAAACCGGATATATGCACAACCGGGTTCGAATGATTGTCGCCAGTTTTCTATGCAAACATTTATTAATAGACTGGCGTTGGGGCGAAGCCTATTTTGCCCAGAAACTCAACGATTACGATTTGTCGGCCAACAACGGCAACTGGCAATGGGCGGCAGGTTCAGGTTGCGATGCAGCACCATATTTCAGGGTGTTTAACCCTGCGTTGCAAACCGATAAATTTGATGAGAATTCAGAATACATAAAAAGATGGTTGCCTGAATATGGCACACAGAACTATTCAAAACCTATAGTTGAACATGGTTTTGCAAGAGAAAGGGCATTGAAAGTTTACGGAATGGCATTGAAGGAAAACAGAAATGATGAATAAGGCATTAATTTTAGCAGGAGCCAAAAACCTTCGTACCTAAACAGCTTACAAATCAACAAGAAGCTACAAATACTATTATCTTATCCCGACATAGACATCAAGTTCGCGGCAATCGGGTAAGACCTTTTTTCAATGTCAGACACTATCCCGTTAAGTGTGTAAGTACTAATCATAGGGTTTAGCTTATAATCCTACCCTTTCTGCAAATATAGTCAAAAATTGGTTCA
>CAKUWM010000043.1 GCA_934699305.1 uncultured Saprospiraceae bacterium
AATACACACATGGCAAAAGTAATTATCATTGGAGGCGGAGTAGCCGGAATGAGCGCAGCGCACGAACTTATTGAAAGAGGGTTTGAAGTCGAAGTATATGAATCTAATCCGGAGTATGTCGGTGGAAAAGCCCGGAGCGTCAATGTACCCGGCACAAACCAACAACATCCCGATAAATACTTGCCGGGTGAACATGGATTTCGCTTTTTTCCCGGGTTCTATCGCCATGTAACGGATACCATGCAGAGGATTCCATTGAGTGATAAGAATGGAAAAAATTCCGGTAAAAATGTTTTTTCCAACTTAGTACCTACTAGAGCTGTCATGGTAGCGCGGTATGGTCTTCCAAGTATCATTGTTAATGCCGGCTTGCCCAATACCGGTGTTAATATGAAGCAACAACTAAAAGGCTTAAAGGGAAGCACAGATACAGGCCTGACCAAAGAAGAAAAGAAGTTTTTCCTGGAACGTATGCTACAGTTGGCAACAAGCTGCAGGGTGAGGCGAGACAATGATTACGAGAAAATCGGTTGGTGGGAATTTATGCATGCGGATGAGTTTTCGGCTACCTATAGGAGTCTGATTGTGGTCGGGCTTACCAGAACATTGGTCGCTGCCAATGCAAAATCTGCTTCGACAAAAACGGGTGGAAGTATTGTCCTTCAATTAATTTATTGTGGATTGCAACCTTGGGTAAATACAGATAGAGTGTTGAATGGACCAACAAATGACGTATGGCTTAACCCATGGAAAGATTATCTTACAGGTAAAGGAGTGCAATACGTACATGATGCTCATGCAGTTCAAATAAATATGAAAGATCACCTTGTTAATGATGTAACCATCAAAACCAACTTTTCGAATCCTGAGAAAGCCGTGGATATAAAAGTCAGTGGCGATTACTATCTCTTCGCTTGTCCTATAGAGCGCATATCAGAACTGGTTACTGATGAACTGATAGAAAATGATCTGTGTTTTCAATATCTGAAAGAATTGGCTCCCAGTGTTGCCTGGATGAATGGAATCCAGTTTTATCTCAACCAGAATATAGAAATTAATCAAGGACACATTATTTTCAGTGATTCAGAATGGGCATTGACGGCTATTTCACAAGTTCAATTCTGGAAAGATTACGACCTGGATACCCGATTTAATGGAAAGGTCAAAGGGGTGTTGAGTATAGATATCTCTGATTGGTTATTTACTAAATATAAGGATGTTCTTGCAGAAGACTGTAGTGCTGACAAGGTGGCAGATTATGTTTGGGAACAAATTGAAAAAAGCTTAAATGTCGATGGTAAAATAGTGGTTGACCGCAGCATGATAGAATTTTATTATTTAGATAGAGATATTCACTGGGATGACAAGATAAATAGAAATATTGACAAAGAACCACTCTTAGTAAACAGTATAAATACATGGGGTCTGCGCCCTACAGCCTCAACCGACATCGACAATATGTTTTTGGCAGCCGACTATGTCCGGACTAATACAGATTTAGCTACAATGGAAGGCGCCAATGAGGCAGCACGGCGAGCAGTCAATTGTATCATAGACGCAGATGGCAACAAATCATCATACGCACAGGTATTTGAATTTAATGATCCTTGGTTCTTTGATGTGATGAAGTGGTGGGATCGCCGTCGATATGACAAAGGTCTGCCGTATTCTTCCAGGTTTCCATGGTGGGTTAAAGGCGTCTCCATCCTCATGGGTTTATTTTTTGTGATAGATGGAATATTAAAATACCTATTTTACAAACTCCGTATAACTGGTGAAGCGGGCTACATAATTTTGTCAATGGTAGTCACTCTTGGATTTGCAGCCCTTGATGCATGGAAGGGATGGGGGACATGGAGTGCATTTGCATTGTCTATTGGAATGTATATAGCTTTGAGTGTTTATGCCTTTAGATTACAAGATCGATTTTTAAAGAAATTACTTTTATTTGGGTTGTTGGCAGGATTATTAGAGCTGATGGCTGATAATTGGCTCGTCAATGGTATCCAGGTATTAGTCTATCCGACAGATGAATTAATGCTGTGGGCATCGCCGGCTTATATGCCTGTTGCGTGGGCGGTTGTACTCATTCAAGTCGGATACCTGGGTTATTTGATCGCAAAGAAACAAGGAATAAAGGTAGGGAGCTTGGCGACATTTGTGATTGGATTGATTTTTATACCGGTATTTGAATGTTTGGCAAAATATGCTGGCTGGTGGGAATATGTCGCTCAGGAAAAAATGTTTATGCATACGCCTTATTTCATCATCTTAGGTGAAGGAATAATCTGTATGATATTGCCATTTATCTTTTTAAAAGAATGGCGATTGAAGTGGTGGTATTCAATACTTTTTGGGATAATTGCCGGTTTGTGGATATTTTTAAGTTATTTTGTAGCATATAAAATAATTGGATAAATGAAAAGAATTGTCCGATACTTTATCCCCGATACTTTACCTGATGATGCCGATATCCAACGGAAAGCAAATGTTTCTATCATCATCTGGTTGATAATAGCATATTTTAATCTAAGTTACGCACTCATTTCTTATTTTATCGGATACTCAGGTGGAGTCATCTCACAGATTCCTTTATTTTTCATAACTGTCGTCTGCTTATATCTTTACAAGTTGGGATTCAGACCGTCTGTCATCTTTCCAATCTATTTCATATCTTGTACAATCTCAATAGCCATAACCGTATATTTCACAGGTGGATTCTCATCGTCTTTGTTTGCATGGTTGGCTACTACGCCGATTGTAGCCATTTTAGTATGGAGCAAAAAAGGAGCTTTAGTTTCCTTATTTTTTGTTTTATTGGTACAGATATTATTTTATATATTTCACATCAACGGTTATAATTTCCCACATCAAATAGAAAAAGAATATCAGAATGTATTTTATCTTACTACCGGACTGGGACTGACACTTATTTTGTTTTGGGCAGCCATCGCTTTTGAAAATGCGAAAGATGCGGCATTCAAAAAGTTGAATAATACACTGGATGAATTAAAACTTTCCAATAAACGTAGTGATGATCTTCTGTTGAATATACTTCCCGAAGAAGTCAGTAGAGAGTTAAAAGAACGAGGAGCAGTGACTGCACACGAATTTGATCACGTTACCGTATTATTTACGGACTTTGTAAACTTTACCATCGCCAGTGAAAGGATGACTTCCCAGGAATTGGTCGATGAACTGCATTATTGTTTTAAAGCATTTGATGAGATAATAGGAAGATATCACATTGAAAAGATAAAAACGGTAGGTGATGCCTACCTGGCTGTCAGTGGACTACCACTTACAGATAACAGCCATGCCTTACATATTGCTATGGCTGCACTTGATATTCAAGACTTTATACGCAATAGAATAGAAGTAATGGGCGAAAAGACCTTCGATATTCGTATAGGGATTCATTCCGGAAGTGTTGTTGCAGGCATAGTCGGAGTAAAGAAATTTGCTTACGATATATGGGGCGATACAGTCAATACGGCTGCTCGTATGGAACAGAGCAGTGAACCGGGACAAATAAATATTTCAGGAGCCACTCATTCACTGATTAAAGATCAATTTAATTGCATCTATCGGGGTGAAATTGATGCCAAACACAAAGGTAAGTTGGCTATGTACTTCTTAGAAAGGAAAGAATAAAAATCCAAATATTATTTTTCTTCAAAAAGTCGGAAAGTTATTAAGCCTTTTTATGTTGTAATGCCGCTTTTATCATTAGCAAATGATTCTCTTTCCCGGCTTGTCTTGATTCGATGGCTGTCTTTGTAAAATAATGATGATTTTCAAAAAAACGGATCTGGATATTGTTCCATTCATCCTCATTTTTAATAAACCCAAAATAGATCATTTCCTGATAAAGTGTATTGCCAATCGTAAAAAAATCGTCCCTACCTAAATAGTCCAAATCAGCATCAGACAGCACTTCCTCAAGATGATTCTGTGGCTTTTGTGGAATCTTGGTCGCCATAATCATTCCACAAATTCTCTCAATTTGTATCGTTGAATATTCATAATCAGGCAGATATCTGCGGGCTATGTCGCAAGACCTTTCTTCATGATCCTTCGGCCCATATATAAAACCCGAATCGTGAAATATGGCGGCTGTTTTTATCAATGTTAAATCCTCACCCTTTATTGACTCACTCTTGGCAATTCTTATACTTGCCTTCAACACATCTTTGGTATGATATACACTATGGTACGTCAAATAATCGGGCAATTCTTTCAGCAACTTTCGCAGCATCATTTTCTTAACATCTGCAAACTTCATTTTTGAGATTGTGTTATTGTTTTAATGTGTATCATTATGATATTAAAAGTATTATATAAGTTCTTTTTATTACACCAATGAAATCACGATTTATTGTGAGTCCAATGGAATTAGTCTTCTGAAATATCGAAATCTAATCGGCATTAGGCTATTTTAATCAAAATAGGTTTAAAAATAAATGAAAGAGGATAATCCCATAGAATCTTACAATAAATTTTACAGGATTGCTTAATCCTTGATTAAAAGTAAACATTTTTTTGGACATTCTGTTTTCGGATAATATTTAGTTTTTACTTTATCCAACATTCCGTATTTGTCAAATCCAGAATTTTATCCAACTAAGTTGCAATTCGTTAGTTATCAGTATGATGTAATTTGCTCTTTTTAGGGATACTTTGTATTCAACAAAACGAAAAATTAGCAAAATATTTCTTGAAGACAATATTTTGACTTTATGCGGAAATAGGGTTTATACAACTCTTATATTATGCTTACATTTGTGTCAGTAGTCCAAATTATTTTTTAACTTCAACCCAATTTTTATATATTCACCTTTATGAATGACTTTTCTACTCGAGCTTCTATTGAACTATTTATCATCGAAAATGCCGCTACTGACGCTTATTCGCCTCATATTGCCAGTATAAGTGATGCCTTATTTAGGCACTTACTTCACGTGATTACCGATCGATATCAGATGCCCTTTAATTCAGTCTTCTCTCAAATAGCATTTGTTATTAGTCAATATAAGCTTGATTTTCAGGTCGGTCAAGCATTGCATTTCTACAGATTGACTTTCTTATCTGACAAAAAAACACCAGAAGACGCACATTCTATACGCCTTAGAATGGGTGTTTTGAGCTTGTTGTGCGACATTTGTTATGGAGACAAGACAATGGTAGCCGGTGATGTGCAGCAGTATGCTCTGAAAAACACACGACCGGAGCGTGTGCATACGGAAAGATTTAACAGAATGCGTTTTTCTATTGTTGAAAACCATTTGGATCAGGAATTTTTGATTGGTATCAGTGAGATTCAACCTGACCATCCGGTAAAGGTTGTCTTGAGTGAACCGAGCTGCGACCTTATACTCAAAACTTTGCAAAGGGAATTGGTATTTTTTCAAATGCCAATAACAGTGATGTTGATCAATGTACAAGTGATTAAGGGCGATTACTATCCCGAGTGTATTACGCTGTTTCCCGACTTCCTGATGGATGTTACTGCAATAGCCGAATGTTATAGCTATGACGGGTATAATCCCAACCTTCATTTTCTCAAAAAACTAATGCCCAAATCCTCTTCTGATTCATTGTTTATTGGACTTTGTGCCAACACTTTTCTGGATGAACTCGTGGTTAATCCGAGCAAAGAGTTTAAAGAATTAACGCCACTGATATTCAAAACAAGCTCTCTGTATCTTGCTTCTAAGACTGATCAGCAAGTCATTGATTTGCTGCAAAATGCTCATCTCCATTTCGTCAATATTAGAGACTTTGTCCAAAAAAATATGAATGATGTCAATCGAAATCTCGAATCAGCACTCATCGAACCAAGCTATTGCAGTCCGGCTTTTGGTATTCAAGGAAGATTGGACCTATATATTGACCACGACCGTGAAAGGTCGATCATCGAGCTCAAGTCCGGTAAAATATTTAGACCCAATAGCTATCAGATTAATCAAAGCCATTATATTCAGACTTTACTCTATGACCTGCTCGTCCGAAAGAGTACTAAAAAGAGTAAAGACGTCAAAGCATTTATCTTGTATAGCAAGTTGGAGCATGATCGGCTACGATATGCTCCGCCAGTAAGGTCGCTACAGATTGAAGCTATGATGGTGCGCAATAGCCTCATTGCTATCGAGTATCGCTTTACGCTCATCGATGCCAATGGTTATGATCCAACCGATGTCTTTTCTTTGAGAAAGCAGTTGGTAGATGATGGAGTTGTCGGCTTTGTGGCAAGGGATTTGGAGAGATTTAACACTGCTTTGAATTCATTGTCATCCATGGAATACAAGTATCTCAAAGCATTCACAGGCTTTGTTGCACGAGAATACTTTAATGCTAAGTCCGGTTCTATACGCAATCAGGTCTCTACGGGTCAAGCGTCTCTCTGGCTTAGTAGGGTGGAAGATAAGTTGGATAATCACAGTATCATGGATCGCCTCCTGCCCGAAAAGGTGGAAAATACTGATAAAGACACCTTTATAACCCTGCGGAAATCACAAATGACAGACCGTCTGGCCGACTTTAGGGTTGGCGACATCATTGTGTTGTATGCTTCTAACGAAGATGGTCATTTTTTGTGGGAAGGTCTCCAGCAATTTAAAGGAACATTAATAACTAATTTGGAAGATGAAGTCACCATCAAATTGAGATCACGGCAAAATCGTAAATATGTGTTCTATCGTGATAAGTTTTGGAATATTGAAAAAGATATCATCGATTCCAACTTTGGTGGACAGTTCAAAAGTATGATGTCGTGGGCATTTGCAGATAGGCGACAAAGGTCCCTTTTGCTGGGAGCATTGCCTCCGACCGAGCCTACCAACGTGGTTAATTTGTCAGGTAAAGAGTTTAATGACCATCACACATCATTGTTGCAGCAGGCCCTTTCTGCTCCCGATTATTTTCTGTTATGGGGGCCGCCGGGTACGGGCAAGACCAGCTTTATGATAAAACACCTGATTCAAATACTCATCGCAAAAGACAACAATCCACTTTTGGTTATAGCATATACCAATAGGGCAGTTGATGAGTTATGTGCCGCCATAGAATCAATAGGGCCGGATTTCAAGGATACGTACCTGAGAGTAGGTTCACGCTTTAGTACAGATAAGGCGTATGTTGCCAATTTGCTTGACGAAAGAATGGCTGACATACACAATAGGGCACAATTGTTGCAACTTTTACACACCAGAAAAATTATTGTGGGCACGGCTTCATCTATAATAGGCAAGCCGGAACTTTTTGATTTACTCTCTTTTCAGCGTGTACTGATCGATGAGGCCAGCCAGATATTGGATCCGCAGATTGTCGAGATATTAAGCCGTGTTCCCAGATTTATTATGATTGGCGATCATAAGCAGTTGCCGGCAGTGGTGACCCAACACGGCAAATGGACAGAAGTGAGCGAATCGGAATTGAACGAAGTGGGCGTATATAACCTCTCGCAGTCGATGTTCGAGCGATTGTTTTTAAAGGCAGAGAAAGAAGGCTGGACATGGGCTTATGGGGTTATGGAGGAGCAGGGCAGGATGCATCGTGACATCATGAGTTTTCCCGCAAACAACTTTTATTTGGGCAGATTGCGGACAATGCATCCCGCCCAGGAGGCTGAAGAGTATCTCGTTATACCATCCGATATAGGACATTCAGGCTTTAAAAGAGAAGTAGCAGCCAAAAGAGTATTGTTTTTGGACATACGGAGCAGTGAAGTCAATTTCACTAAGATGAATGATGATGAGGCCTCTTGTATTCACAGCCTTTTGCTGGATCTGTATGACTTGTATCAAAACATCGGAAGACGACTTGAGGATGTATCGATAGGTGTAATAACACCTTTCAGAGCCCAAATAGTAAAGATAAATTCACTGATTGAAAGTCTTCCTTTCCGCCTAAATGTGACGGTAGATACGGTAGAACGATTCCAAGGGGGATCACAAGATATTGTGTTTATTTCGACTGTGGTATCATCTCATACGCTGGCTTCATCGATTATCTCCACCAGTTGGGAAGGAATAGACCGCAAGATGAATGTAGCTTTGACCAGAGCCCGCGAACGACTGATCATGGTCGGTAACAAATCTATCCTGGAGCAATTGCCCTATTATAAGGAATTTGTAGAACAATATGGAGTGTGATGAATGCCTCATAGACAGCAATGAAGAAATAATATCTATTATAAATTATTGCTGACTAAAAATTTTTCTTATTTTTATTGCGTTCTAATATAAATGAGATTGTTATTTTAATGATGTATAGATGTTAACCCAAATTCCGCATTTGTACATTGCGGAATCGATTCGTAAATTTGGGTTACCTTCATAATCAGCAATAAAGGTTTTGAAAAACCATATAGTACTGATTTCGGGTTTAACAATGACGAATACTATCTTTCACCGTCATAATATTGTATTTCATAATAAAAGAATAAAAAATGGGAAAATTTGTGATTTCTACTAGGAAAAATGGAGAATTTCAATTCAATCTAAAAGCTGGAAATGGTCAGGTTATTTTATCAAGCGAAGGATATAAGACCAAGGCAAGTTGCGAAAATGGAATCGCGTCTGTTAAAAAGAATGCCACAGATGAGAGCAAGTTTGAACGCAAAGCCGCTGCCAATGGAAAGTTTTTCTTTAACCTTAAAGCAACCAACGGTCAGGTCATTGGTTCCAGTCAAATGTATGAAAATGAAGCCTCACGCGAAAAAGGTATCGCTTCAGTTGTGACCAATGCTCCTACTGCTACAACGGAAGAAGAGATAGCATAAAACAAAGCGTAGATCGTTTTAAGGCTAATAGAATTTGGTTATAAACATACGATAGTGTGAAGGGCAATAGAGTTTCGATGGTGATAAACCCTGATACTAATACGATAATTCATTATAAAACTCTATAATTGATATAAGGACTTGAAATTCTTATTTATTTTCTTTGGGAGCGGCCTTGGAGGCTTGACTCGCTATATATTGGGAAAATGGATAAATTCATGCCATAATTTCAATTTTCCTTTTGGCACCTTTATAGTAAATATTTTAGCCTGCTTGGTGTTGGGCTTTGTAGTGGGTTTGGCCGACAACAGACAGATTATTTCCACTGAAGCAAAACTTTTTTGGGTAATCGGATTCTGTGGAGGTTTTAGCACTTTTTCGACTTTCAGCAATGAGTCACTTACGTTATACCAGGCAGGTAACCACATTGTAAACATTACTTATATTGTAACGAGTGTCATAGTATGTCTCTTGGCTACCTATTTCGGATTTGCGCTGGCCAATAAGGTATGATACTTATCCTGTATTCCGCATTTGAAAATGTTGAATATATAAATGGTACGTAATCAAAATTATATGACTTTTCAGAGCCTATGCTGTTGAATTCGGGATAAAAGAATAATTGATATTTGCCCGAAAAGTCTTATTTCCCTATTCTTTCTTTTTTTGGACATAAGGCTGATAATGGTCAGTGATATTCCATACCTGAAGCATCTTTGAGCCGAATTGAGTAAAGTATGGATTGCTTTGTATCTCCCATGACATGAAGTTACATGTGTTGTCAAGTCTAACCGTATCCACCTGTTGGGCATTGGATATGAGGCGCATACTTTCCTTTTCACATTGATTTTCTTTCTTAATCACCATATCTCGGGCAAAAAATACAAGTAAAAAAACAGATAATATGGTAGCGAGATATTTTTTACGGACTTGGTTAAAAAACTTAAACGCCAATAGATTGATCTGTGTATAGATGAAAAAGAGAACTGCCAATGCAGGTAGTGATGTGTCACTTCTGATAATATATGGTCGATAAACCCGATATCCTCCTAATGGCAATAAGGCTATATAAACTATCACAACAACTAATAAAATGAGGTGTACCTTCTGAAAGGGCGCATACATACTTTTATAATGACGGTTTAGTATAAAGCTTAATATTATTGTATAAACCAACACCAAAGAAAGCCCGGGCATATAGGTGAGAAGAACATAAATACCCTGAATCAGTAGCTTATATCGTGCCAATAGTCCGGGCGCTTCCGGGTTGGGAGCCGATTCTACATTAAAGGTGCCCAGATAATAGACGTACAAACTAAAAATCATTGTAAAGGCAATCAGGACTATTTCACGAGTCTTAAGCAGATGGATAAGCCCCTTAATACCGGGATTTCTCATCCATGTTATTAAAATTACAGCACCGCCAAACAATATAAATAAAGGCGGCATCAAAGGTCCATCCAATACGATATAAATGGCACAAAGCCCTAATAATACGCATTTTGTGTATGAGATCCTATCTGTTTGGGGTTCTTGCACCCATCGATAAATCGGATAATAAAAAAGCATAAATAGAGCAACCGGCCAAAGGTAAAAAAACACATAAGTCGTTGCTTGATCTACCGTGCGCATCACGTCATAAAAGCCTCGGTACTGAATCAGTGGAAGAAGCAGTACGGGAGTAAGTAGAAATAATCTTCCGAATGATTTAGAATGTACCCGATTATACAAGGTAAATGCCGTAACAAAGGCTATCATCGCTATCAACTTAAACAAAGCCGATGCCAGATAGACACTTTCAATCGGATTGACCACATACTGCAACAGCTGTGGCACATGGTGATAGTACAAGTGCATCGTCCAATGCGCCATACTTCGCCCGGCTCCGCCAATTAAAGCATCGGATTGGATGGTCTTAAGACCGGTTGGGTCGCTCAATACCTGACTATACCATTCGGCCGGTAAGACTATAGCGATTAAATCACCGTCTATGGGTGTAAAATAATATTGAAGAAAATTGATTACGAGTTCTACAAGTATAAAAAGGACAAATGCTAATGGAACTACTTTTTTCATAAACGTTACTTCCCGGGATAATAAACAGCTTAATTCACCCGGCTTTTTCTTTGTAAATGTAAATCAATTTTCAATAGTTTGTCTGATAAATGCATTCTATCCAATTAAAAAAAGATAATCAGCCCAAAATTTGGTAATAACGCAACAAGTTATTAACTTCACGCGTTAATAAAACAAGGTTTGATAAAGAGCTTTGCAGATAGGGAAACAGAAAAGATATGGAAAGGCGAACAATCAAAGGTACTGCCAGCCCAAATCCAGCATATAGCCCGACGTAAACTAAGAATGATGAACAACGCTGAAACGATCAACGATTTGAGGATTCCACCTGCAAACCAACTGAAAAAGCTCAAAGGAAAACTATCTAATTTTTACAGCATCAGGATAAATGACCAGTGGAGAATTGTATTTTTATGGAAAACCGGCAACGCCGAGCAAGTTGAAATAGTAGATCATCACGACTAAACTAAAAAATATACATCCGGGAGAAGTATTAGAAGAGGAATTTCTAAAACCAATGGGCATAACAGCATATAGACTATCTATGTCGTTGGGTATTCCACCAACACGAACCAGCCAAATACTAAAACATCGAAGAAGGGTCACAGCAGATACGGCTTTAAGATTATCCAAGTTCTTCGGAACATCAGAAAAGTTTTGGCTTGGCTTACAAAACGACTACGACTTAGAGGAAGAAAAGGTAAAGATCAACAAAGAATTAGAACTCATAGAAACATTAAAATAAAACTGGATAGAACATTGTATAAAACAAAAATGCGATCAGTAGGCTTATGCTAACACGTTTACCTCAGCCACATTTGCAGGCAAATGCGACGACAGAACTCTGAAATCCCGCACTTCGTTTATACTTGACCAATATACGCATAAGAATAAATTTAAATGAAGCATCTATTCAACCCAACGTTTTAATAAACGGCTTAACTTTTGTTTGAATCGGATGCGCCTTCAAAGATAGGTTGCTTTGTCATTTGTTAAATTATAGTTTTTTTTAATTACAAAGGTTGGCCAAGGCAATAGAATACTTACTTTTGATGAAATTATACGGCGAAGTGCTGCCTTTTAATTTTTAGTAATGAAAAAATCGAATCATTTTGAAGAGACAATTGTTTCTGTAAAAGAAGAAATATTCAATTATTGAGAAATTTTTAAAAAATATTCATGAAAAAATTAATTGTGGCATTGATATGCCTGGCATTTGGCTACATTGCCGTACAAGCACAACAAAGAGTTGTCCTTGTCGAGGAAGGTACCGGTACATGGTGTCAATATTGTCCACGGGGCGATGTATATGCGCAAGAATTGCAAAAAAAATATCCGGGGCAATTTGTTTTTGTATCTATACACTTTAGTGATCCAATGGAATATCTTGAATATTCGGATGCTATGCCTTTTTCGGGTTTACCATCAGCTTGGCTCAATCGCAATGCAATCACTGAGTTAAAACCCTTTGAGACTTTAAAGCAAGACATGGAGACGCAACTGGCTAAAACGCCGCCAGCATCTGTTGACGTGAAGACCAACTGGAATGATGACACCAGAGAGCTTAAGATGGACGTTATTGCCAACTTTACACAGCCTTTAACGGGAGACTATAGGTTGGCTGCAATTGTAATAGAAAGCGGTGTTACAGGTATTACGCCGGGATATAATCAAGTCAATGCATATTCCGGAGGGGCATTAGGAGAAATGGGGGGTTATGAAAACTTGCCGAACCCCATTCCATCGTCCATCGTGACATATAATCACGTGGCAAGGTATCTTGCAGGTGGTATCAATGGTGACTCAAGCAGTTTGCCTATCAACATAGCAGCTGGTGAGACCCACCAGTATTCGTACACCTACAAGGTGCCGGAAGAGTACGAAGACGATTATATCCGTGTCATAGGTGTATTGGTCAATGTGGCGACGGGAGAGGTACTTAATGCAGGCATCAGCGGCTACATAGAAGGCTATGCCAATGGTAAGCCATTTTTCCAATCAAACCCCAAGAAAAAAGGCTATCTCGGCTCACAGTATGAATACGATATTGTAGCCCATGACCCTGATTATGATGCATTGAAGATTACTTCTGCCGGCGCATTG
Source organism: uncultured Saprospiraceae bacterium (assembly GCA_934699305.1). GTDB lineage: Bacteria > Bacteroidota > Bacteroidia > Chitinophagales > Saprospiraceae > Parvibacillus. The sequence goes on from CAKUWM010000043.1 coordinate 12,962, forward strand.
CCACCCGGACTGAGCTTGACTGATTTGGGCAATGGCAATGCCAAAATATCAGGAGTTCCAACAGCTTTAGGTACCTATAATATTGTTCTTGAACTTAAGGATGGTACCTGGACGGAAACGCAGGATTATGAATTGACCGTAGGCAATAGTGAAGGCGATTGGATTCAGGTGGGGCAAAAAGGAATCAATGGATTTTCCCCTGCTGTAGTTGATATGGAAATGAGAAAAGATGGCGTCCCTTTTGTCATGGCAACCAACTTCTCCAAATCTATTATATCTGTCTATGAATTGAAAGATGACAAATGGGAAAAGCTGGCTAAAGATGTCGAAGGCGATGCCTATCAATCTTGCATGACAGTGGATGAGAAGGCTCCGGTTGTATTCAGTAATGGTATAGCAAGCATCTGGGATGGTACACAGTGGAAGCCTTTGGGAGATAAGATTCCGGGTGATTATTATATTTTTCCGGATATCATTCGTGCCGGAGATGGCTCATACTTTGTTGTATTTTATGCACCATCAGACAATCAAACACATACGTATCAATATGATGGATCCTCATGGAAATTTGTCGGCGATGTGGCTGATAAATATACAGTATGGAATAGATTAAAACTGGATCGAAAAGGCAATCCCCTCATTATTTATGGCATAGATGGCGTTAATATAGCTTATTCGCAGGCATCTATATGGGAAGGAGGTAAGTGGAATGTGTTGGGACAAGGTCACATCGACACCGTGCAAACATACTTTGATCATGACATAGCTATGGATAGTAATGGTGACATTTATGCCGTGCTTACTTATGGGAGTATCAATCAATTCCTCAATGTGTATGAATTGGATCAAGATGATAAACGATGGGAATTGGAAAAGTTTAATTTGTCCGGTGGAGCCTCCGGTAAATGCAAAGTAGAAGGTGATGATAAGGGCAATATTTATGTAGCATACCGGGATGAAAGCAATTCGGGAAAGACAACTGTACAGAAATACGTTGGCGATGAGTGGTCATTTGTGTGATCTCCGGGTTTTACTTATATTGCTAAAGAACAAAATTTGTTTATAGTCTCGAATTGTGTGCCTTATGT
>CAKUWM010000044.1 GCA_934699305.1 uncultured Saprospiraceae bacterium
TTGTAGGCCAGGAAAACATGATTGACCGACTACTGGTGGGACTGCTCACTAAAGGGCATATCCTATTAGAAGGCTTGCCCGGACTGGCCAAGACATTAGCTATAAAAACTTTAGCTAATCTGGTCAACGGTAAGTTTTCAAGAATTCAATTTACTCCCGATTTGCTTCCCGCCGACATCTTAGGTACGATGATTTACAATCCGGCACAAAATCAATTTTCAGTAAAGAAAGGACCGGTTTTTGCCAATTTCGTCCTCGCTGATGAAATCAACCGAGCTCCGGCTAAGGTGCAGAGCGCCCTCCTTGAGGCAATGCAAGAAAAACAAGTAACCATCGGAGAAGAAACATTTAAACTACAAGAACCATTTCTTGTAATGGCAACCCAAAACCCTATAGAGCAAGAAGGCACTTATCCACTTCCGGAGGCACAATTAGACCGTTTCATGCTGAAAGTCACTATAGGCTATCCATCCAAAGAAGAAGAGCTCAATATCATAAGGCGACACATGGATCAGTCCATTGACCAGTCTCAATCACCTGTAGCTACGACCATGGAAATATTAGAGGCACGTGACTTACTTAAATCCATCTATTTAGACCCTTCCCTTGAAAACTATATCATCGACATCGTCTTTGCAACACGCAATATTAAAGCCATAGGATTGCCGGATCTCGAACCCATGATTCAATATGGAGCATCTCCAAGAGCAAGCATCAACCTTGCATTGGCATCAAAGGCTATGGCTTTTATCAGAAGAAGAGCTTACGTCATACCCGACGATATCCGTTCTATTGCAATGGATGTGCTTAGACATCGTATCGGTATAACTTATGAAGCAGAAGCGGAAGGTATCAGCCGCGAATCTATCATTACTTCTATTCTTAATACCGTACAAGTACCATAACCGACCTTTTCGTCACAATACGATAGTATGCGATTTATTACATTATTTTTTTTAATGGCTCTAACTCAATTATCCCACGCGCAGATAGTAACATGTGACGACCTCTGGGAAGGTGAATCAAGCGATCAAAACTATTACATCGGCGGAAGAATCGACGATGTACACGTCTTTAGGCTCTTCCTATGCCGGCATGATAATGGCCTTAAAGGTTATTATGAAATGGTATCAGCACGTGTCAATGTCGAAGTGGAAGGGTTTTTGAAAGGCGACTCTATTTTTTTGGCAGAATATAGCCCTCATCAACGGGTTTTAGGAATGATTAGAGGACAACTAAAAGATTCTGTTTTTATCGCCAGCATGACCACCCCATCAGGGGATTTTACAGGCGAAATGGAAGGAATAGCAATGAAAAACTGGGCATTTGCAAAAACCCCTCCTCTTACCCAATTAAATAAAACTACTTTATATACATGCCCGGAAAACCCGGACCAAACAATGCTGCTTTTTTATCCATCCGACAACTCTTGTAGAGGCATATTTTATAATAGATTGATGAAAAAAACCTTCTATTTGGCAGGAAAAAAACCCGACAATAAAGATAAACAATACAAGCTAACGACTTTTACCATACCGCCAAGTGGCACACTGATGACCTGTAAATTGGATGAAAACGGCTTTACTCAGACCATCCTACCCGGTAAGGTTTACAATATGAAGGCATCATTAACCCTTCCTCAAAATATCATAGAAAAATCAAACCGCCATTATTCTTACGAAATTTATTTTCCCAGGATAGGCACCAATGACCCTTCTAATCAATTTAATAAAATCGTCGAAGGAATAAGACACACCTTTGACTCAATTTATACCGCTCTTATTCACCCCGGACAGGAAGAACAATTGCACAACCGAGCAGGCACCATGACTGCATGGTTTGAACCTTCATTCTTCTCACACAAATGGCTCTGTGGACATTTTATTCTTCAAAACAATAAAACCGATTCCTCTCAAATTATTGCAGTTAATTATAACTATCGAAAAAATAAATTATTAAATTTCAATGATATCATCACCGGACCAACTTTGGAAGATAATTCATGGAATAATATTTTAGGATTAAATGATACCAATAATCCTTCCGCCTCCGACGATGTGTACAGTGCACCGGCGATGTCTTATCGCGGATTATTATTGAGTACACCTTTTGACCGGCTTTTTGATAGAAAAATGTATCAAACCGATAAAAGTATTCCAAAAATCCGATGGAAATGGTGGAAGCCGGAATTTTGGGAATTTAAATTACAACAACTCTAATGAATATCAAAGAATTGTTGGCAAAAGTTCGCAAAATCGAACTCCGGTCCCGGGATATTTCCCGACAATTGTTTAATGGAGACACTCTTAGCTTCTTTAAAGGCAGAGGAATGTCCTTTTCAGAAGTTAGAGAATACCAATACAGCGATGATATTCGCTTTATTGACTGGAATGTCACAGCCAGAACAGGCATCCCATTTGTCAAACTGTATGAGGAAGAACACGAACTAAATGTCGTTTTGCTCGTTGACATAAGCCAGTCAACCTACTTTGGGACAGATCAAAAACTAAAGAGCGAAGTCATCGCAGAAATCAGTGCAGTACTTGCATTAGCTGCTATTCAAAGCAACAACAAAGTCGGACTTATACTGTTTTCAGATCGAATTGAACATTTTATTCCGCCCGGCAAAGGACGTAATCAGATATTGCGCATCATCCGACAATTGGTAGATCCTCAACCCCAAAACAAAGCAACTAACCTCCATTTAGCTCTCCAATTTCTCAATAATGTCGTAAAAAAGAACAGTATTTGTTTTTTAATATCTGACTTTATGGACGAAAACTTTACTGAATCTATACGCATAGCAGGAAGAAAACATGACCTGATTGCTATATGTCTCGACGATAAGGCAGAACGCCAATTACCGAATATAGGACTTATGTATGCCGTAGATCCCGAAGACGGACGCACATACGAGGTCGACACATCTGACCCTTTTTCACAAAAAATGTACGCTTCAAAATATACAGAAAGAATCAGCCGATTGCGCAAAGTCTTGGCTGAAAGCAAAGTGGACCTGATACAGGTGGATACCGATGAGAAAGAAGATTATATACGTAAACTAATCCGGTTCTTTAAATCCAGAAAATGACGCTCCAGATTATAAGACGGTGGTTTTTTATTGTTGGCCTGATACTGCTTTTAGCGCCTTTTCTGCATGCCCAAATTCAAATGGAGGTTACACCTGACACCAACCGTATTTTAATTGGGGATAAAGTCAAACTAACTTTTACCATTACTTGTGAACCATCTATCGAAATAGAACAACTGACATTGGATTCGATAACTGTATTAACCGGCTTTGAACTCAGTGATGCGACCGATTGGGTTGAGAAAAAAACTCAAATGTCTAAAATTCTAACAAAAGAAATTATGCTCACCGTCTTCAATCCCGGTGAATATGAATTCCCCAAAGTTCCTTACACTTATAGATATCAAGGAAATACGAAAATAGGCGCTTCGGATTCATGGCATTTGACGGTCTTGCCTTATACCACACCTTCACAGGACATTGCCCCCAATAAGGATATCATAGAAGATAATTCAATATGGAATAAATACGGCAACTTTATCCTAATGACCATTGGTGCAATTACCTTACTGCTCATCGTATTTTATTTTTATTCCCGCTTTCGAAAGCATAAGTCAACAAATGATGTGCCAGCGGTTAAGTTGAATCCTGCAGAAAAAGCCTTGACTTCGCTTGCAGCACTTAAAGTAAGCGAGAGCTGGAAAGATGAAGACCCCAAAGCTTTCCAGACTGACTTATCAACCATCCTTAGAAATTATTTACAAGAGGCAACATCTGTTCCGGCATTGCACCTCACTTCTCATGAGATTATTCATTCGCTCAAAAAACTAAGCCCTCCCGAGTCTATCCTCGACACGACAGACAAAGCACTCAATATAGCCGACCTGGTGAAATTTGCCAAAGCACAAAGCAGAGAAGAAATCAATCTTTCATTTATCGATAAGGTAAGAGACCTTGTGCTTGAAACCGAAGTATTTCTCCATCAAAAAAAAGTTGAATAATGCTGGATCTGGGGAGTTTTGGTTTTAAATATGCTTATGTCCTAATACTCTTGCCGGTGTTATGGGCTGCTTTCTATTATGCCCATAAAAACAAACAAACCTTTGGATTTTTCCTCCCTGGAGTAAAATCAATTAAGGAAATATCAACACTTCGTACAATTGGACTGAAATACCTGCCCTGGCTCACATATATAGGCCTATCTTGTCTCCTCATAGCTCTGGCTCGCCCTTTATCACTTCAAAAAAATGAAATCATCAATGAAAGTGGTATCGATATTTCTCTTGCCATCGACTTATCAACAAGTATGCTGGCTAAGGACTTTAAACCCAATAGATTGGAAGTCACCAAGCATTTGGCGGAAGAGTTTGTACAGAGTCGTCCCAACGACCGTATCAGTATCGTAGCCTTTGCAGGTGAAGCACTCTCTATGTGTCCACTTACCTATGACCATAAAATGGTAGTCAATATCCTCGCCTCCCTCAACCAAAATACACTTACCGACGGCACTGCCATCGGTAGTGGATTGACTTCCAGCGTCAACAATCTAAAGGACTCAAAGGCCAAAAGTAAAGTTATCATTCTCCTCACGGATGGTGTAAATACAGCAGGCTACATAGATCCAACTACCGGAGCAAAACTTGCGGCAAAATATGGCATCAGAGTATATGTCATCGGAGTAGGTAGTGAAGGTCAGGCTGAAACACCCGTCAGCCGCACTCCTAGTGGGCAAATAATATATGGATATGTACCAGTAGAAATAGATGAACCTCTGATGACAGAAATAGCCAATATCACCAATGGCCAATATTTCAGAGCTATAGATGAAAACTCATTACAACAGATCTACAATCGAATCAATACTTTGGAGAAAACCAAAATTGAAAAAAATATTTCTGTCAAAGAATTTGATGAATACCGAATATTTTTAATTATAGGTAGCCTCTTACTGCTGTTGGAATTGACTTTGTCCAATACCCTTTTAGGTACACCAATTATAAGAAAAGACGATGATGGGAATAACAATTGAACGACCTGAATTTTTATTGCTGCTCTTAATTGTACCTATTCTGGGCTTTTTCCTTAATAGGTGGAAAAACTCCCGTCAAAAAAGGGCATTCCGATTTGCCAATAAGAACCTTCTTCAAAAACTAACTAATAATCCTGTGCATTTCAAAGATAGAAGCTCATCAATTGTACTGACAGCCTTTAGTCTTATTATCCTTGCCCTTGCAAATCCCCAACTGCCGGGTAAGCCCGATAAGGTAACAAAAAAATCAGCTGATATAATCTTCGCCTTTGACGTCAGCAAGAGTATGCTTTCTCAAGATGTGTCGCCTGACCGACTGACCCGGGCTAAACTTTGGGCTACAGAATTGATTAAATCAATGCCCAATCAACGTATCGGCTTGGTAGTCTTTGCCGGGACCGGATATGTGTATATGCCATTGACCGATGATGCCAATGCAGCCATTGAATTTATCAACGGCATCTCCACTGAAATGGCAAGCTTTCAAGGAACCGCTATTGGAGATGCCATAGACGCTGCCCAGCAAGCATTTTCAAATGTAGCAGAAAAAAGCAAAGGCCTCATCCTCATTACCGATGGCGAAGACCATGACTCCGATGCACTTAAAACTGCAACCACAGCGGGTCATCAAGGCCTGGTCATCACGACAATCGGCGTAGGTACCGAAAAAGGTGGCATGATTCCCGAATTATCTGACGATGGTATGCGCTATAAAATGGATGAAAATGGACAACCCGTACGCAGTAAATTGAATGAAAAAATATTGCAGGAAATTGCTTCTGTCACACAAGGTAAATACTACAACCTCAACCATCCGGCACAAGCTTCACAAGGCGTGAAACAAATGATCCAGGGTTTAGACAAAGGTGTTTATGAAACCCAAGATACGTCCAATAATACTTCTTTGTACTTGCTTTTCCTATGGCCGGCATTCATTTTGCTTCTTTTTGAATTTTTTAAAAACAGGATGCCAAGACGTAGCTCTAAAAATATCCGTCAAATAGGCCTTTCATCCTTCCTTTTTATTATTTTATTTATATCTCCCTATACAACACCTGCCCAAAGCGCCCGGAAATTATTGAATGAAGGCAACAAAGCTTATCGTTCCAATGACTTTGAAGGAGCAAGACAAAAATACGACCAAAGTGCTCAAAAACAACGGAACTTTGACAACGTTTATAACGAAGCCAATGCCCTCTATAAGTTGGGCAAGTATCCGGAAGCTGCAGAAAAAAATATGGAAGCCTTCGGTTTAGCCAAATCTCCTGAACAAAAATCTATGTCCGCATACAACTTAGGAAATTCTTTCTATCAAACAAAAGATTACTCCAAAGCTATTGATGCCTACAAACAAGCACTCCGAAACAACCCCGCTGACCTCGATTCTAAAGAAAACCTCACCAAAGCCCTCACTATGCAACAACAACAAAATCAACAAAACAAAGATAAAAACAAACAAAATCAAGAGGAGCAGGATAAACAAGATAAAAACAACGAAAATAAAAATAAAGATCAAGCCCAAAACAATCAAAACGGCAACCAGTCAGGCAACAACCGGTCGCCTTCCGGGCAAGAGTCCAATCAACAACCTCAATCCGGCAAATTAAGCCAACAAGAAGCAGAGAATTTGTTGCGCATCATGAAGGAAGAAGAAAAAAATACCCGCGCCAAAGTAATGAAGCAAGGTCAACAAAATCCAACCTATAACGGTAAAGACTGGTAAACTTTCCTCAATATTTGTATTAACTTTATCTCCTCTTCGGAAAAATATCATAGACTATTCAAAAATTATTAACTTAGGCGGCATAATGAGAAGTTTGTATTGGTCAAGAATACCAATTTCAGAATTTTTGTTTGTTAAAATCTACACTATGCAGCTATACGAAGGCATCTCCATTGGATTGTATTTATTGTTGATGATTGCTATCGGCATTTATTCGTACCGAACTTCCACGAGCAATTCAGAGGAATTTTTAATCGGTGGTCGCCGTTTAGGTGCAGCCGTGACGGCACTTTCAGCCGGAGCTGCTGATATGAGTGGCTGGTTGCTGATGGGTCTGCCGGGAGCCATGTATATTACCGGACTTTCGAGTGCTTGGATTGCAATTGGATTGACTATCGGTGCTTATCTCAATTATATCTTTATTGCTCCAAGACTTCGTGTTTATACCGAAGTAGCACAGAATTCAATCACGCTCCCCGTCTTTTTTCAAAATCGATATAAGGACAAAACGCAGCTTTTGAAAATCACTTCTTCCATTTTTATCCTCATATTTTTTACATTATATACCTCTGCAGGCATGGTTTCGGGTGGGAAACTCTTTGAATCAGCCTTTGGAATGGACTATTCTACCGGGCTTTGGATTACCAGCGTTGTTGTTGTTTTATATACTTTTTTGGGTGGCTTTTTGGCTGTCAGCCTAACAGACTTTGTTCAGGGGACCATCATGGTTCTTGCTCTATTAATCGTCCCTATTGTCGCTGTCATACAAATCGGTGGACCCATCGAAACATTAGAAATTATTCAAAGCAAAGGCGCTCAATATTTAAATTTATTTAAAGGTACAACGATAGTCGGTATATTATCTTTAATGGCATGGGGATTGGGATATTTTGGACAGCCACACATTTTAGTGCGCTTTATGGCCATTGACAAGCCAAAGGACCTTGTCAAAGCGCGTCGTATCGGAATTTCCTGGATGATCCTGACAGTAGGCGGAGCTCTTTGTGTCGGCTTGATAGGCATTGCTTACTTAATGAAATTAGATCCTGCTTCGATGACCTCATTTGATCAATCTTCAACAAAGGCGGAAACCATATTCATTTATTTTGCAAGAATTTTATTCCATCCACTCATCGGTGGATTCCTGTTAAGTGCCATCTTGGCTGCTGTAATGAGCACTATTTCTTCCCAACTGTTAGTGACTTCCAGTTCATTGGTAGAAGACATTTATAAGTCTGTATTGAAAAAAGATAATGTCAGTCAAAAACATTTACTTATAGCGGGGAGAATATCTGTCCTCGTTGTAGCCATTATAGCTTTAGCGCTTTCCTTCCACCCTAAAGATAGTATCCTAAACTTGGTAGGCAATGCCTGGGCAGGCTTTGGATCGGCATTTGGACCATTGGTTCTGCTTTCATTGCTCAATAAAAAGTCAACCTGGCAAGGCGCTTTTGCCGGCATGTTGGTCGGCGGCGTAACCGTATTAATGTGGGTTTACTTTGACCATCCTTTTAAAGATTGGTACGAGATGATACCCGGATTTATCCTTTCATTCCTTACCAATATCTTAGTTTCAACCTGGACGTATAAAGAAAATCCCGCTATAACTTCAGAATTCGATGAAGTGACAAAAATGTTAAAAAATGAATAAAACGCTTTATAATTTGACAAATTTTTGAACGTAAACTCTCCTATCAGTTTGGAGATGAAGAATATATGTGCCTTGTATAAGGTTATCCACTTTTAACGAATAAGACGATGTCATAACTTCCTGAGCATGCAATACATTTCCGGTCATATCCAATAGGCTTATGTTGGAAATTATCTCACCTTCTAACTGAATGTTGACGACATCGACAGCAGGATCAGGGAAAACATGTGCTTGAAATACATCTTTATCATACGTGGAAAGGGGTGAACAGTCTGCCTGATCGGTATTGGTTGTTCCCAATGAGCCATTATTGACATACCAATATTCCCAATTGCCGCCATTTCCGGTCACCCAATCTTTCAAATCAAATGTATTTTCTCCACCTTTGGTCCCTTTAATTCGATATACCCAAAGTGCCCTATTTTGTCTCGACCACGTCAAAGGCTGATTCTTTAGACACAGTTCAGGCGAAACATCTGTCAATCCACAATTGGGACGCAAGAAATAAGCGTTGTCATTACTGGATGGATATTCGCCAAATACCCTTGCAATACCGTCTTCATCGATGCACACTGCCGTATATTCATCACAGGCAATGCCCCTCCCCTCTACTTGAAAATCAGTCAAAATTCTTGCCAAAAAAGTAACATGCCGCCCCCTCCGATCCGGATCATCATAATGGGTATCTGTAACAACATTTTCCAGATAACGATTGTCCAAAAAACGAGCAGAATCAATGGTTACCCGTGAATGGTATGGATTAGAAAGTGCTTGTTCCGACGTCACAGAACCATTGCGTCCGGTATAAATAAACTTCCCCATAATAGCCATACCCGCACTGGTTCCACCAAGGACAATATTCCTGTTATGGATACCATCATTTATCAAAGAATCTATCTTCGTGTTTTGCCAATATCGAACATATTCACCCTGATCACCTCCGGCAAACCATATTGCCTCCGCTCCTCGTATCTTTTCTTGAATATAAGCCTCATTGGATGCAGCGGCATTATGGCACACAATGGTTTCAACGCTATTGACCTTGACGCCCAACTTACTATACAAATAACTGTTGTAGCCATTAGAGCCACTTGTACGCAGGACCAATATATCTCCGCCTCCGGCCCTCCGGAGAAACCACCTCATGGCATTATCGTCTTCCGTAGAACCGCCCATCATACAGATACCGCCTTCTGATGCCGTAATGGTGTCCCGATTGGATCCGGTATGATAAACCGTATAATTCTGACTTATAACCGATGTTAAAAAGAAAAATGAAAAGAAAAATATAATAAAAATGCGCATCACCTGAGTTTATATCGACTCAAATATAAATAAAATACCTGTGGTTTTGAGATTCAGTATTTTCCGAATTGTTTTTAAAGCAAAATACTGCCTTTACCAGGAATTTGGTTTCAATAAACCTTCATCGGATCAAATCAATGTTTAAATAGTTTTCTCTGAAGATACTGATCGATCTTGTCCGGCTTTGTCCATGGGGCGAACCTATCGACTACTTTACCATCCCGATCAACAACAAATTTGGTGAAATTCCATTTGATTTTTTTTGAAAGGAAACCGGACTTTTCAGAGACCAAATACTTAAAAATGGGATGTGCCCCGAGACCATTCACCTCTATTTTTTCAGTAATAGGAAAAGATACATCGTATCGGTCATAACAAGTCTTTCCTATTTCAGCCTTTCCACCCGGCTCCTGATGCCCAAACTGATTACAGGGGAAGCCAATAACAACTAACCCTTGATCCTTATACTTCATATACAACTCCTGAAGCCCTTCGTATTGAGGTGTAAAGCCACATTCGCTCGCTGTATTAACAAGGAGTAGAACTTTTCCTTTGTATTGCGAAAAGTCAATCCTTTCGCCTTCAAGAGAGTTGATTGAAAAATCATAGATGCTTTGTGACATCGGTTTATCTTTTTGGTGAATCGGAAAAAATAGTCCAATCAGTGCAAAAGTACCGATGAAAATACCTATTTTAAACATGATTTTCATTCTTTTATTAAGCTACCGACAAATTCAAAGTGCTAAGATATAACTCAAACAGTGAAATTAGTTAGAATAAGATAAATAATCGAGTTAAAAATAGAGATATCATTAGCATTTCAGAATCTAATAAGAAACGCATTCTTTCACACTGTGGTAATCTTAAATAGTGATAATATAATGTGACCTAATGCCCAAATTTTAGATAGAAAAGACATTCATTCAAAATAAAAAAGATGACTACCGTCATACATTCAATAATTTTAAGAATATTTATTTGAACTAAATCAAGAATGCATAAAGTGATATGAATCAAAACCATTTTTCAAAAAATTAAGGCATTCTGATTAATCCTTGTAATAATTCAATTTGCCTTTCCAAGATTTTAATAGTAGCCTCATATTTTTCGACAATTTTTCCGGACACTTGGTTATAAGTATAGCCGACATTCCCTTCTTGTGTAGTGTTGTTATTGAATACATTCTTTGCTTCGAAACCAAGTAAATCCAAGGGGTTTACTTCTAAAATCTCACTGATTTCATTCAGCCTATTCACCGTAAGTTGTGTTTCTCCGGTTTCGATTTTGGAATATGCTCTGGTGGACATATCTAATTGAGAGGCTATATAATCTTGTGTAAAGTTTTTAAGTTCTCTTACTTGGCGAATCTTAAGATGTGGGTCAACAATCATATAAATTGAATTTAAAGTTCAAAAGTAGAAAAAATAATTCAAATATAGAATTTTAATATATAAAATTTTTAAATGCAACCCTTTAACTTTGTGTTATGCAAATATAGAATAAACAATTCTAGCATTTGCATACATTTTTCAAAGTAAGTAAAACAAAATTTCAGTCATGAGAAAACTACATTTAATGTGGATGTTGGTATGCATCCCGGGCTGGATGTATTGCCAGACAGACACTAAGGTAACCAATATTATCGAGGGAGGAAAAGTCCTTCTGGAATTTACAAAATTGTTTGTGGGTAATAAAAAGTCAAACAATTCGGAAAGTAGCGAAAACTCACCTTGTGCTATTAAGTTGACAGCCGATGCCGTATTTATTAACAATGTGACACAGGTCATCAAGGTAAAGTTGATTGTGAAGTCCAGTCAGGTTGTAGCCGGCGAATTGGTTATCCAACCCGGAAAAAGCGAATCTTTGTACGAGTTGAAAGAAGGTGTTTATACGTATGAAATAACCGATATGACTACGGCTATGGTCATCAGAAAGGGCGATATCCGATATGAACACTGCGAAAACATCACTACGAGTATAAAATAAATATAATTATTCGATATTATGGCGTCTAAGTAATCGAATCTTATTATATTAGCGGGACATTCCGAAATCCGCTTTATAAATTAAGTAGGAGAAACAATTAAACTTAATTTAACATGAAAATTACTTTTCTTGCGCTATTTATTTTAGCTTGTACAGCAGGCAATATGAATGTCTTTAAAAACATAGAAAAAGATACGGCAACAGCTATTTCTAATCAATGTATTCATTATTCCGGCAATACTTATACTATATTTTACAATCAAACAAGTAAACATTTTTATATTGTAAGATTTGTTGCAAAACCGCAAATTCCGGCTAACATAAAATTTATACAATATTCAACTGGCCAGCTTCGTATGTCGAATATGGACAACAATGAAATATTAAATTTTTCACTTGATGATAACATATATTCTATCACAGAAGCTTTTGGCCGTTCTTACGAAAAAACCTTATTAATAAATGGATCAGGTCAACAAGGCTTTATTACAGATCCCGGAATCATTGGTGGAGTGGTAGAACTATCATGCAAATGCAAGAAAAACGGCACTAAAGCTGACTGCGATCATGGTGGTGAAGGCTCCAATGGCTGCGCCGTTCAGGATGGTGGCGGAGTATCACCATTTAATTGGGAAAACAACTGTAGTGTAAGCTGTAACGAAGGTTATTATGCCTGTTGCAATAAGTCGCCAGTGAAAAATGATTCGAGTTTTATTGTAACACCTGTCATTCTATAAAAAGACATCGATTTCTCTCTGGATACCTATAAAAACCCCAAAAACCAAACTCCGCTTTTAACCTCGGCTCAGTATTTAGAAGACTGAATTTAGATTAAAAGTGGAGTTGGGTTAATCTTATTTTCAATAAAGGAGTTATGCTAAATTGATAAAGCAATAAAAAAAATCAATTGTCTTTTACACAAAGTACAATTTTATTCAACACGGGCCCAGTAACATATTGAGATGGTCCTAAAAAACCGGACACAAAAATTTTATAAATTTACGTGTCATGAAACAAAAAAAGGAATCAAAAAGGAGTTATCGGAAGTATGATGATAACTTTCGATCAGGTGCACTTGAACAGGTTCGACTAGGTCGTAGTGTAAGAGAAGTAGCCATGGGTTTGGGAATAAGTGAAGCCTTATTGTACAAATGGAAAACCGAGGCATCAGGCAAGAAGAATGAATCAAATGCTGAAATTAAAGAACTAAAAAAGCAGTTAAAGCAAATGCAAATGGACAATGATATTTTAAAAAAAGCCTTGACTATATTCAGCCAAAGCGGATAGATCTTTATAATTTTATCCGTTACAGTGCAGACCAATACCCTGTTCGCCATTTATGTAGGAATTTAGGAGTAAGTACAAGTAACTATTATGAAAGAGAAAAAAGGTTAGACACAAAGGTGTCAAACAGACAAGTTGAAAAAGATGTAGAAGAAGTGTTTAAGACACATAAGAGGCGATATGGATCAAGAAGAATAGTGTCAGAGCTCAAGGATCGTAGTATTTCAATAGGCCGACATAAAGTGTCAAGAATATTGCGGGAAAAGGGATTGTGCGCAATCCAGCCAAAGAGTTTTGTGCCAAGAACCACAACAGGAAGTAACTTATATCGCAGTCCCAATTTACTATTGGAAAGACCAAAAGTAGAAAGGATAAATGAAGTCTGGGTAGGTGATATAACCTATCTACCCATACAAAGCGGGGGTTGGGTGTATCTATCGAACTGGCTAGATTTGTATAGTCGAAAGATAGTAGGATGGTCAGTAATGGAACACATGGAGGATGAATTAGTGGTAAAATCACTAATTCAAGGTGTTACAAGAGATCGGCCAGAATCAGGATTAATAATACATGCTGATGGAGGTGGGCAATATAAGTCCAATAGATTTCGAATAGTCTTAGACAAACATGAGTTCGAACAGAGTATGACAAGAAAAGACAATCATTATGACAATGCCACGGCTGAATCATTATTTTCGAGGCTCAAAGCGGAGCTGTTAGAAGGTGGAAAATTCCGCAACATACATGAGGCACAACTTGAATGTTTTGACTATATTGAAAATTATTATAATATAAAAAGAAAACACTCACAATTGGGATATAAAAGCCCAATCCAGTTCGAAAGAGAAATGGAGAAAAAAAACAACCAGACCGAATTAGGCGAAGCGGGCGCAAGTCCTTCTGACCTTCGTTCCGCTAACGCTCCACTTCGGTCAGAAGGACTTAAAATAATGGAAAAACTCTACTAAAAAAGTGTCCGGAAATATTAAGCCACCTCA
>CAKUWM010000045.1 GCA_934699305.1 uncultured Saprospiraceae bacterium
AAACCTTTGAGCAATTCAACGGAACAAAAATAACGCTTGATGTAGAGCTGTTTACTTGGGAGAAATTGGATTATGTGGAGAAGGTGAAAGTGGCTTTTGAAATTGAATAGCGTTTCTAAAATCAAGAACCTCAGGGCAAGCCCACGAAGTATGAATATGAAATTGTCTTTTCGATCGAGGCAAGCCTCGAGATATTAAATCCCACTGGTGGGAATTAAAATAATACTGTCTGTTTGAACAAATAATCTCGAGCTTTATTTCGGAGTTATATAAGGTTTGATTAGCAAATACAATTACCTCCACATGATAAATCAAAAAGTAGTCGTCGTCTGAAACTGAAAATAGATCTCAACTGAATTTAATATTTAATATTCTAAAGATATTAAGATCATGTTTTTTGTGTTTTTTTAGTCAACTATAATGATTTAAAAATTAATTTGAGATGAGATACATAAGCTCTATGGGTTCAATAGCTGAAAAGAATGGTGCTGAAAAAGATTCAAAAAATCGAAGAATATTTTGCTCAGAAATATTTTTCCCTTTTTTAACTAATAAGATTGGAAACGATGCCGGAATTGTTAGGAGGCTAGGTGTTAAGAACAATCCCGCAATCAATCCGTTTTCTTCATTATAATTATTAATATTTAGATAAGAATGGACGCTATTGCTTTTTAGATTCCTATTTGCCTTGCTATTTTTTAGCTTAATGCGCAGAGTATTGTTATCCATATGCGCTACAGAGCCATTAAAAATTTTATTTTCAAACGTTGCTTCCACTTCCGAAGTTTCTTGTATCACTAATGTACCATTAAGAATAGTTCCATTTTTGTAAGGCCAGTAAAATTTATAGTCTCCAACAAAAGTTTTAGAAATTAACAATTTTGGCAGATCGTCTAAAGACGAGGGGGTAACTGTTTCGACCGTAAAGTTTTTGTTCAGCAAAAATGAGGTAACCTTATTATTTGTAATTCCATTGATCTTTTCCATGGCCTCTTCTTTGGATGTTGTCTTTTCCATAATAACATTTCCTGCAGTCGGCGAACCATCCCTCTTAATCGTGCTATAAGTTCCTATAAGAATAGGTCTGCCATGTTTTATGGTTCCCGAAAAAAACGAATAAAATGCTCGGATGGGGGCGGTGTCCCCTTTTTTTTCAAGATATAAAAAAGTATAGCTTTCAACAACATCAAATGTACCTTTCCAAAAGGACGGTGTATGATTAGCGTCATTAAAATCGATGGTAACCCATTTTTTTTCTTTGATAGTTACCAATCCTTTGCCAATCACCCTTTTTGCATACGAGAAATAATACAGCACATAGTATATAGTTTCAACTTTACTAAATCCCTTAGTAAATTCTTTTTCTATACTCGTGAAAACATCACTTTCAACATCATATTTCAGATCGTACGCTGTAAGTATTGTTGTGAATATTTCTTCCCTATTTTTCCCTTCAATTATTTTTTGAGGATATTTCCCTATGTTTTTCGCCTTGCTTAATGAATAATAATTAATTCTTTCACTGATATTACTTTGGCTGATTTTATGTTCCTTTAAAAAAGAAAGCAGCCTTTCAATTAACACCGCGTATTCATTCAATCTAATGGTTTTCATAATAAAAGTTTTGATAAAGTAAATTAAACAAAAAATTGAAAACAATAGAATATTTCTGAAATTTTCTGAAATAAACGATAGAATATTTTTTCTCAGAAATTAAAGTTCTAATATTGGATAAGCTTAATAACAAAACGTTGAACTAAAACAAAACTATATGAACATTAAACCAATTCAAGTACTCATATGCTTTATAATGATGATTAGTGGTGGCTCTCTCTTCAGTCAAAGTGTTACGATTAGCGGAACCGTAAAGGATTCGATTGGAAATACATTACCCGGGGCATCTGTCATAATCGATGGCACTAGCAAGGGGACTACTACTGATTTTGATGGAAAATACACTATCGAAATCGAATCTTCCAATTTAAAATCCAAAGGTGGCACCTACGCATTTTTGGTTGCAAGTTATGTTGGCTATGCCAGTAGCAGAAAAGAAATTGGAGATAAAACTTCAATCAATTTCACTCTTAATGAAGATCTGAATGCGTTAGATGAGATAGTCCTCACAGCATTGGGAATAAGTAGAGAAAAAAAATCTTTAGGATATGCCACTGAAGAAGTAAAAGGCGATAAACTCGGACTTTCTGCAGAAAGCAATGTTGTCAATCTTTTATCTGGACAGGCCGCTGGAGTTCAGGTTACCGGAAGTAGTAATATTGGAGGATCGTCCAGTGTAATTATCAGAGGAATAAGTTCTTTAGGTGGAAATAATCAACCTTTATTCGTCATTGACGGGACTCCAATGATAAACAATAACATGAATTCTACAAGAACTCAGGAAGGTAGTAGAGGACGAGATTATGGTAATGGAATTGGTGATATTAATCCAGAAGACATTGCATCCATTACCGTTCTAAAAGGCGCAAATGCATCTGCCTTATATGGATCAAGAGCTGCCAATGGGGTCGTTTTAATTACCACCAAAAAAGGTGGAAGCAATAAAAAAGGAATCGGAATTTCTATTTCAAATTCTCTCGAGATCGGTAAAGTATTTGATTTACCAAAATTCCAAAACGAATATGGTGGAGGAGCAACACAGAATTTTGGTGATTATAATGGAGAGTTAATTCCAGATTACAACACTGATGAAAGTTGGGGTCCTAAATTAGACGGTACCTTAGTAAGACAATACTATAGTTGGTTCAAAGATGATCCTGATTACGGTAAAAAAACGCCTTGGATTGCACATCCTAATAACGTTTTAGATTTTTATAACACCGCAATAAACAAAAAACTGAACGTCGCCTTAGCCGGCAGCGGAGAAAAGGGCCAGTTCAGAGTGTCCTATACAAATTTAAATCAAGAAGGTGTTGTACCTAATAGTTTTATGAAGCGTAATACCATAAATGCTAGTACGACCTATAACATTTCGGATCGACTTGAAGCAGGAGCCAATGTAACTTACACCAATACCTATACTAAAGGTCGTCCAGCTTTTGGTTCTTCTGGAAGTGGCATGGAAGAGGGCTCCGGTACAGATTCACCTGTAAGAGGAATCGTCCAGTGGTTTCAAAGACAAGTTGATCTTGATCGAGATAAAGATTATCAAACCCAATATGCAACTTCAAAATCTTGGAATATTACCTCACCCACAAATTTAAACGCAAAATTCTGGGATAATCCATACTTTACAATTTACAATAACTACACCGAAGATTGGAAAAATAGAGTTTTTGGAAACGTGTTTGCGAAGTATAAGATACTTGATAACTTAACTTTTGAAGTTAATGCAAGAACTGACTTCTATACCTTTCGGTCTGAAGCAAGAATAGTAAAAGGGAGCCAAGGCAATCTTTTTAATGGTGGAGAATATCAGGAATTCCTTAGAGAATTTCAAGAAAATAATTTTGATGGTTTACTTAGATACCAGACAGATCTATCCGAGTCGATTTCATTAATAGTAAACGCTGGGGGTAATAGAAGAGATTTTAGGAGTCACAAAAATGGTGGTATAACCATTGGAGGGTTGTCTGTCCCAACTTTATATAGCTTAGAGTCCTCAATTGATAGACCAATTATTGAAGACACCAGTTCTAGAAAAAGAGTTAATAGCCTATATTCAAGTATTAGCCTAAGCTATAAAGGCATGTTGTATTTAGATGGTTCTTACAGGTCTGACTGGTCTTCAACATTACCTGCAAAAAATAATTCATACCAATACCCATCCTTAAGCGGAAGCTTTGTTTTTTCTGAATTAATGCATTCTGACATATTAACTTTCGGAAAACTAAGAGCAGGATGGTCAAAAGTTGGTAATGATACTGATCCGTACAACCTTGTTAGTGCTTTTTCGCAGGATGTAGCATATGGAAGTTTTCCAGTGTATAGTGTTCCTGATAGACTTAATAATTCTAATTTACTACCAGAGGAAACCTATTCCAAAGAAATCGGATTTGACCTTAAATTAATTAAAAATATTGATGTTGCCTTTACATATTATAACAGTTATACCACTAATCAGATTATTACATTACCAGTTTCTTCAACTTCTGCATATTCTTCGTTAATTATCAACGCGGGTAGATTAAGTAATCGAGGTATAGAAGCAAATTTAGGAGCATCAATAATACGTAATCCTACTGGTTTCAATTGGGATATATCAGCAAATTTTGCCAAAAACGTAAGTAAGGTGGTAAGTCTTTATTCAGACGAGTCGGGCAATGACATTCAATCGGTAGTTATAAACAATAGAAGCTCGAGTGTTCTTGTAACTGCAGAAGTGGGTCAGCCCTATGGAACATTTGTCGTTGATGGATTTAAAAGAAATGAGGCTGGCGAAAAACTGGTTGATAATGACGGGAAATTCATCAGAGAACGAGGGGTGAAAAAAGGCAGTTATCTTCCTGATTGGACGGGCGGTTTTTACAATACTTTTAGTTATAAAGGCTTTTCTTTAACGGCGAATGTTGCTATCCAACAAGGTGGATTAATCTATTCGTATACCAATGCTGTAGGAGCAAGAACTGGACAATTGGTCAATACTATTGGGCTTAATGATAAAGGCAATCCTCTTCGTGACCCTGTTAGTCAAGGTGGTGGTATTAAAGCTAATGGAGTTAACGCAAACGGTCAACCTAATGAAATTTACCAGGAAGCGAAAACTTATTTTAAAAATTTAAATGACTTTTTTGAAGAGTATCTATACGACGCCAGCTTTGTAAAACTAAGGGATATTACTTTAACTTATAACATGCCATCTAAATGGTTAGATGGAACCTTTATTGAAGGTTTGGCCCTTTCATTATACGGACGCAACTTGGCAACTTTGCACAAAAACACTCCAAATATAGATCCTGAAGTAACCTATGGTTCTGGGAACATTCAGGGTATTGAAAATTCAACAACCCCTTCAACACGTTATTTTGGACTTAATGTTAATGTTAAATTTTAAAATTATGAAAAAGTCTTTTCAACAGATAATATTAAACGGTGCAGTTCTTTTTTTAATTCTTACAGGCTGTACTAGCGATTTTGAAGAAATTAATTCAAATCCGAATGAACCTATAATGGTGGAAACTTCACAATTACTAACTTCCGCCATCAAGAGTGCCAAAGAAACTCTTTTCTCGCAAGAGACAAGCTCGATACTTTATGCGCAATTTTGGGCGGAAACAGATTACACGGACGCGAGTACATATTCTAGTCCAGAATCTAGTTTCTATAAATTCTACAATGGCCCTTTGGCAGATTTACAGTCAATAATAAACTATAACTCTGATGAGGAAACAAAATCTGAAGTACTTAAATCGGGATCTAATGCTAATCAACTAGCAGTTGCCAGAATTATGAAGGCATGGGTGTTTTTAAATGTAACAGATACTTGGGGAGATGTTCCCTACTCTGAAGCTCTTCAAGGTAGAAATAACTCCAGCCCAAAATACGATAATCAGGCTGACATTTATACTGATATAATCAAAGAACTTAAAGAGGCATCTGCTCAAATTGCTTTAGATGAATTAGCAGTTAAAGGTGATATTCTATACAATGGAGATATGATCAAATGGAGAAAGTTCGCTAATTCTCTATTATTAAGAATTGGCATGCGCCTTTCAAACGTTTCACCACAAGAAGGAAAAGAACTCGTAATCAAAGCTTTGACAGACGGAATATTTGAAAGCAATGAGGACAATGCACTTTACAAACATCTTGATGATGAGAATAATGCCAATGGTCATTATATCAACTTTATTAGACGTCAAGATTATGCCATAAGCAATACCATGATATCATATATGAGTGCAGGTACACAATCTTCCACCTATGATCCAAGGATAGAAAAATATGCGAAGCCAGCGGAAAGCCCGCAATACAACAATGGGATAAATCTTTATATTAACAACATTGGCGGCATGCCGTATGGTGTTAGTACAGAGGTGGCAACAGCTTTACCAAACACCTATAGTTCTTTCCCTGGAGATGCAGTTAAAAGCAAAACGTCACCCACAATTTTCATGAGTTACCCAGAATTACTTTTTATTAAAGCTGAAGCTATCCAAAGAAATTGGATCGATGGAGATGCCGAACAAACCATGAAGGAGGCCATCAATGCAAGTATGGATTTTTGGGAGATCCCAAATAATCTTGCCATAGCATATATTGAGGGAATAAATTTCGACTCTAATGAAGCATTAAAAACAATCATAACCCAAAAATGGATAGCGCTTTACATGCAAGGTGTTACAGCATGGTCAGATTGGAGAAGAACAGCTTATCCAGTTTTAACACCTGGCCCATATACCCAAGCTACGAATGAAATACCTCGACGACGTGCATATACCTCTGAAGAATACACATTAAACGGTGTCAACGTTCGAGAAGCTATTGAAAGACAAGGCCCGGATAATTTTGAAACTAGAATGTGGTGGGATAAACAATAATCATCATTTTCAAATTTCACGATTTTCCTTTAGATAAAAAGGAATTATAAATAGTTCCGTTTAAATGAAATTCACAACAAACCTCATCACATGCATCTTTTGTGTTATAAAACATTAAATGATGCTGTGATTTGAGACAACTAATAAAGTTAAACACAAATTAGATGAAAAAAATTTTCAAAAACATCCCACAGTATATATGGACGCTTCTAGGACTAATTTTAGGGGTGTTACTAGGCGGTTTTTTTCCGAAAGATTTGGCTTTCGTAGGGGTAGGAGTTTCATCATTTTTAAATGGATTTATTACCATCGTGCCGCTATTAATCTTTTTCGCACTGAGTCCGGCTATAGCCAGCTTAGTTAAAAAAGGTAAGGGAGGAAAGCTTGCAACGTATGTCGTAATCTGGTACGTCGGAACGTCAGTTGTTGCCGGATTTTTAGGGTTGGTTATATCTTCCATGTTTTTTGAAATGGCACCATCAACTGGAGAAAACAGCTTTTCAGATGTCATGGGTATGTTTCAGATGCTAAGTGGGCAAGCGGGAGCTTCTTTGCCATTGATCTCAATTTTAGTAGCAGTGTTAGCTGGATTATTAGCCATAAAAATACCGCCTTTAGATCGATTTCTTCAAAAAGTACAGAGCGGAATTTCTCGTTCTTCTGGTTACTTAGGGTATGTAATGATTCCCTTGGTTTTCTTTTTGGGAATAACATTGGGAATTAAAAGTGGCGCAAGAGAAAGTCTCAATTATTATTTATTGATGTCTTTATACACATTAGGTCTGTGTCTGCTTTGGTGGTTGATTTTCATGTTCGTTATTTTAAAGTGGATTGCTAAACAACCCTTAAAAAAGGTTATTAAAGAATATTATTTACCAACAGCTGTTTTTGCTGCAGGAACCTGTTCTTCCTTAGCCACATTACCAATAAACCTTGTTAATGTTAAAAAATATGGTGTAAAGGATGATATTGCAGACTTCGTACTTCCAGTGGGGTCAATACTTAATATGGATATGAGCGCATTTGCTTATGTGGCGTATGCACCCTTCATTTTAACCATAATATTTGACGTTCAAATAAGTTGGACCGTTTTATTGATGGCCTGGCCTGCCATTGTACTATTCACTATTGCAGCTCCGGGATTACCAGCTGGGATGGGAACAGCCCTTTGGAGTTCAACGCTCTTTGCTTCTATGGTAGGGCTTACAGGGGATGTGAAAACAGAATTTATTGCCACATGGATTGCCTTATCAGGAGGAATCCCAGACATGCTCAGAACGGCTACCAATTGTACAAGTGACGGATTTACCGCAATGCTATTCAATCATATCTTTAACAAAAACAAATAAGAATCTAAAAAGTAAATAAAAAAATTAAAACCGAATAATTATGA
This sequence comes from uncultured Saprospiraceae bacterium, assembly GCA_934699305.1. Taxonomy (GTDB): domain Bacteria; phylum Bacteroidota; class Bacteroidia; order Chitinophagales; family Saprospiraceae; genus Parvibacillus. The sequence goes on from CAKUWM010000045.1 coordinate 7,888, forward strand.
ATGATGTAAGATTTGCCAAAAGCTTTAAAAAATTAGTAGAAGTAAACGCAAGAGTCCAACCTGGTGAGAAAGTGGTAATTGTCACGGACTTTTCAATGACCGATATCGCTCGTCAGCTGGCAATTGCAGTTACCTCCGCAGGTGCTAACTTAAGCATATGTATTATGGATCAACGAAGCTTAGATGGTCAAGAACCAACAGTGCCAATAGCGGCAGCAATGAAAGAAGCAGATGTTATCTTTTCTCCTGTGAAATTTTCTATTACTCACACTATTGCTATGAAAGAGGCTCTAAAAAGAGGAGCTCGTGCCATATTAATGACAGCTCACAATGAAGATGTCCTGTTATCCCCTGCCCTTCTAGAGACAGATTTTGAAGCCCAAGTCCCTAAATGCATAGCATTAGGAGAGGCTTTTCTGAAAGGAAACACAGTAAGATTGACTTCTCCAAAAGGTACTGACCTAACTTTCTCTACAAAAGGAAGAGGTGTTAACGTGCTAACAAATATCCCTAACCCTGGAGAGTTAGCACCTGTCCCAGATATTGAGGTAAACGTTGTGCCAGTTACAGGCTCTGCCAACGGTAAACTTGTCATTGATGCCAGCGTTCCTTATTTAGGAATTGGAATCTTAAGAGAGGATATAATTTGTGAGGTAAAAGATGGGTTTATTATTAGCATGGAAGGTGGAGAGCAAGCCAAATTCCTTAAGGAAAAACTGGATTCTTATAACGATCCTAATTGTTTTAACGTTGCAGAACTAGGAGTGGGAATGAACCCTGGAGCTCGATTAACAGGAAACATGCTAGATGATGAAGGTATTGTGGGAACCATCCATATTGGTATCGGAACCAGTTTAACACTTGGTGGCGAAATAGTAGCGCCGATGCATTACGATTTAATCATGTGGGATCCTACAATAGAGATCGACGGTGTAGTCGTTCAACGTAACAAAGAACAACTGTTTTATAAACCAGAAGCCGCTATATAATCCTAAAATCCAGGTGGCGTTTATATCTTAATTAAACTAATTTTTTATTATCTAATCATGAGAATATATTTATCAATCTATTTACTTCTGCTACTTCCATTGCCGACCGTGATAAGCGCACAAACAATTTCAAAAAATGCGGCAATGGAAGATGTAGTACAATTTCGAAAAATTTTAGTTAATGAATCTTCCTACTTATTTTCCAAAGAACAAGATCTTAATAAAGACTTGGAGCATCTAATTAATTCATTGCAAGACACTGTTGAGATTGAACGTTTTTATTACGCGTTAATGGAAATTGTTGGCAATATAGGAGATCGTCATGCTAGAGTAAAATGGGATGGCCTTAAATCGGACGAAAAAGGACTGCCTTTTATTATGGCACCCATGGATAATAAAATCATCGCCCTTAAAAAGGAACAGAAGGACGGTAAATATCAAATTTATCAAAGTAACTATCCAGAACTAAAATCCATTAACGGCATTCCAATAAGTGAATTTATAGATAAAGTTGATTGGGCCTATAAATATGCTCCCGCTTACGCTAAGATTCATCGATTTTCTCTTGAAAGAAATTTCGAATATTTATTGACCTCTGTATTTGGAAAATCCGACTTATATGCCTTTACATTTACCAATGGTAATCAAGAAAAGATTCTTCAGCTCAAACTCGAGAATAATCCAAAACGCTGGACTGATTTGACCTATAAGCCCAACATTACCAAAATCAATAGTTTGTTTAGTATTAAAGGAAATAACATTGGATATATAAGCATTCCTGCAATGGTTGATAGAACAAGTGAAAATGGTAATTTATATAGGTTTGTAGATGCCTATATGCATGAGTACAAAAACACGGATGCCCTTATTATAGACCTAAGAAATAACGGAGGCGGAACACGGCAGTTTTTAATGCAATTAGCGCCTTATTTCTTAGCACCGGACGAGAAGCCTTGGGTTGCCAATATCGCGAAAATTAGAAGTGATCAAGTCATCAATGAAGACATGGAATCCATGAAGGAGCGCTATCTCTACAATTACAAATCCGAAAATCTTAAAAAGGAAGATCGCTCTGCCATAGATTCATTTATGAACAATTTTAAACCCATCTGGAAATACGATCCAGAAAAATATTCTGATTACTTTTATATGACTCTGAGACACGATATGGGTGTCGATCACTATTATTATAATAAACCAATTTACGTTTTAGTCAACGAACGATCTTTCAGTGCCGCTAGCGTTTTCACTACCGCAGTAAAAGGAATGGGGAATGTGAAAATTGCTGGAGTCACTACTGATGGTTCTAGTGGACGAAGTCAAGGATTTGATCTGAACAATTCCAAAATCAATTTAAAATTATCCTCCATGATTTCATTTCAACGCAATGGAACCACACTTGACACTTATGGGACAGAGCCAGATATAATAATTCAAAAAGATATGAATCAAATATTAGGACAAAAAGACACCCAATTGGAGAAATTAGTTGAATATATAGAACAAAATAAATTAAAATGAATTTGAAAATCTATTCAATCATGTCTTCGGTATTTTTTTTGTTTGGATGTGTGTCCAATCAAACTCCTCCCTATGAAGATATTACACGAAAATCTAATTTTGATAAAACAGAAAAAGCAGTCAAAATCTCCAAAAATCAAGCGTTGGAAGATCTGGACGAAATTGAAAGCATTATAAGAAATGACCACTCCTATGTTCATGTGGTCAATTTCAATTATAGCGGAGCAATATCGGAGATAAAGAAAACTTTAGAGGACTCTGTAGAAGTACCGGTGTTGGCGCTTCAAATACAAAAGTTAGTACAATACTTGGGCGACTCTCATGCCTATGTAAATAATTGGATGGATTTGCTACCAAAAGAATTCACGCCTGTTAAATACGGCATTAAAAATGATCGTATATTTGCATACAAGTGGGATAAAATTGGTCTCATCGAAGATAATTTTCCTTACGTAAAATCTATAAATGGCGTTGCCATAAAAGACTATTACAATAGAGCTGGCGCAGTTGCAAGTGGTTCAGGATCGACAAAATCCTCTCAATTTTTCCGCGGAAGACAGCTTATGCAATATACAGGTTTTATGAGCCATGAATTTAAGGTTGAACCGAAGCTTGATGTTGAATATGTTTTAGAATCTGAAGATGGATCACAGGAAAAAACAGTTCATCTACCTATAGTTTCCTCCTCTAATTTTGACAAACCTTTTGGATTATCAAAGTTAAGCAAAGTAATATCCGATAACGTTGGATACTTACGTATTTACTCACAGAATGACAAAAATTTATCAGAAAGTATCGACTCATTAATGTTGTCTTTTAAAAACACTAAAGCCCTTATCATTGACGCCCGCCAATGTGGTGGCGGTACTAGAGAAAATCTTATGGCTTTGTTTCCTTATTTTATGAAAAAAGAAGACTCAGTATACATTCCAAACGTTGCAAAATTGAAAATCCCGGGAAATGATAGCAATTTTAATCCCATAGGAAAATTGAATGTAGGAGATAAAAAACTTAAATATATTGATGACCCAGACGTAACAGAAGAAGAGACAAGGGCGTTGAATAAATTTCTCAAGAATTTCAATCCAACTTATAAAGCTTCAAACGAAAACTTTACAAATTGGTATTTTATGGCAATGACATATGAACCCGGAAAGTATTATTACGACAAGCCTGTTTATTTACTCATGGACTTTGGTGTAGGAAGTGCTGGCGATATTTTTGTGTCCACGTTTAAGAATTGGAGAAATGTAACTTTAATCGGAAATCCCAGTAATGGAAGAAGTGGGAATAGTATAACCACACAACTAAAGAATAGTAAAATCCCTGTAAACCTTTCAACAATGATTTCATATCAAAAAGATGGAAAATTGTTTGATTGGGTTGGAATTGAACCCGACATCTTTGTTGAAGCAGAAATATCAGACTGGTTAGAAAAAACTGACACCTTTTTAGATCGTGTTTTAAAAATTATTAACGCTAATAAATAGATGTAAAAACTTTGAGTTTTCTTTACTATAGATTCTTAAAAATATAAAACATGAAAATAAAGTATGCGGTTATTTTAATTGCACTAACCAATTCTTATATGCGCGCTCAGTCTGATGATGAGAATTTAATACAATATGCGAAAAAAATTCATCAAAAAGTGATAACCATCGATACTCATAATGATATCGATGTGTCCAATTTCACTACTAACAGAAATTACACAATGGATTTACCTAATCAAGTTACACTTACAAAAATGGAAAAAGGCGGAATGGATGTGGCTTGGTTTATTGTATATACAGACCAAGGAGAACACAATGAACAGGGGTATGAAAACGCATATAAAAATGCAATCGCAAAATTTAATGCAATTCATCGATTAGTAGAGGTTTATGCTCCAGATAAAATTGGTCTTGCTACCACATCTCAAGAAGTAAGAGACTTGGTGGCCTTAGGTAAAAAAGTAGCCATGATTGGAATAGAAAATGGATACCCAATTGGAACCGATATCAAAAATGTTGAGAAGTTCTATAAGCTTGGCGCACGTTATATGTCTTTGGCTCATAATGGACATAGCCAACTGAGCGATTCAAATACTGGAGAAATCGATGATCTCTGGCTACATAATGGGTTAAGTAAAATGGGGAAAGAGGTTATACAAGAAATGAATCGTTTAGGAATGATGATTGACGTCTCTCATCCATCCAAGGAAGCTATGCGAGATATGATAGCATTATCAAAAGCTCCCATTATTGCTTCCCATTCTTCGGCACGTGCACTGAATGATCATAGCAGGAATTTGGATGATGAACAATTGGCTTGGATGAAAAAGAACAATGGCCTAGTACAGACTGTGGCGTTTCGTCGTTATATTAACACTAAAAAGAATACTACTTATTTGGCCGGACTTATTGATATCTATCAAAAAATAACAAGTAAGATGGATCTTGAAATTCTAACTGAAAAAGAGATTGAGAAGTCAAATGCTGTAGAATTATGGGACTATGCTAAAAAACTGCAGAGAAAAGTCAATACTTATCAGAAAATAAATCAAATTGCGGAATCGCATATTGAGAGTCTTAAAAAAACCATTCCTCCTGTAAATGTTTCTGATTTTGTAGATCATATAGATTATTTGGTATATAAAATTGGCATAAATCATGTTGGGATAAGCTCAGATTTCGATGGGAATGGAGGAGTCGAAGGATGGGATGATGCTTCCGAATCTTTTAATGTTACTTTAGAATTGGTGAAAAGAGGTTATTCCGAGGAAGATATAGCAAAATTATGGGGTGAGAATCTTTTACGGGTTATGGATGAGGTTCAGGAAATAGCAAATGAAATTCAAAAATAAAACGAATAAATCTTATTCAACCAGATCAGGTTAGTTAAATTTTTGTTCAAGATATTAAAAAGAATTGTATGAATCAGTTACTAGAATTTGTTTAATAACTCAGTCAGAATTGCAGATAATCTTTTGAACCTTTTTTTTCATATGAAGTGGCAAATGAAATAAATTACCCCATATAATCTAAAAGTATGTTTTATTAGTACAGAAATCCTTCCTAAGATTATTTAATATTCCCAAATGCTTTATTAAGAAGCATTTTGATTAGATGATTTAATCAAAACTTAAAATCAAAAAAACCTTCAACATTACTGCTGAAGGTTTTTTCATTTTATTTCTATTGGTGGATTAATCCAAACCGCCTTTACGCTCTGGAGAACGATGGGTTGGCCATTCCATTTGCTTACCTGTACGCTCACTTACCGGTAATACAATTTTCTCATTTGAAGTTTTAACAGTATCCTCACTGGCCATATAGGCTAAAATTGCAGTCAAGATGGCGTTGCTTCTCACATCATCAAAAACAATTTTATCATAGGTGTCAAGATTCGTGTGCCATGTGTAATTCCAGTAAGACCAGTTCAAGGCACTCAAGTTAAACGACGGTGCGCCAACAGCAATAAAAGAAGCGTTGTCCGAACCTCCACCCGCTGGAGAACCAGGGAAATCCGTTTTAATATGTTTAGTAATATCTTTCGGAACTGCATTTAACCAACGCGTCAAATAATCATAAG
>CAKUWM010000046.1 GCA_934699305.1 uncultured Saprospiraceae bacterium
ATGAGGGTTAATCCCGATGTACGAATCGTTTCAATGGTTTCTGTAAACCATTGATTACGAGTCGTAAATCGATTCCGAAATTGTCTAATGCGGGATTTGGGTTAAAACTTGGCTATAGGAGTTTATAATAAATTATACGAATTGTAACAAAAAATAGACCAAACTATTTTATTGTTTTCCATCGTAATACCGCTGATACTTTTAAATAAGTCAATATGTCTTTTCCATTAATTGGTATATAATAAAAGTCAAATCGTTATTAAAGATGAAAGTATAGACCAGAGAGGGTAAACGTGTGAAACCACAATTTAAATTCAAATCAAAGTGATTATACCTGTAGATTGATAATAAAGTTTTTAAGAGAAGCAGTCCAATTTTCCAATTTAATCCCAAATTCAGCAGTAAAGGTTTTGAAAAACCGTATAGTGCTGATTATAAGGGACGTATCGATTTAGGAGTCGTTTCAATATTTTTTTGAAATCATTGATTACGAAACCTTTATCGTTTTAACATTTTCAAATGCGGAATATGATTTAATTCAAATTAGGATCGTCGTCAACTTCAAAAGTACCAAAATCAAACATCAGCGTAAATCTCAATGTGTTGTCCAATGCACTCCTTGTATTTCCTGTAGGAACAAGATAAGAAAGGTTGAGGCCAAATGTCGTATATTTTAAGCCCAGCCCAAGCGTGAAATACTTTTGGTTTCCTTTTAATGGACTTTCATATTGATATCCTGCTCTTAGAGCAAACTGGTCATTATACCAATATTCTGCTCCTACGCCAAATTGACATTCACGTAATTCTTCCTTAAAACCTCCAGCTGCATCGGTAAATGAACCCAAAATTGCCGGTAATAGCGCCTTTTCTCTATAATCAGGTACTCCGTTTTGATTCTCATCTTTCAAAGAAGGATCCGGACTTGGTACCAATAATTTATTAAAGTCAACACCTAATGTTATACGATTGTATTGATCCATATCTACGTCCCAGGCTAATCCGATGCCTAAATTGGCAGGAAGCAGGTCACGAGCAGGTGATGCCTTGGTATATGAAATACGTCCACCTAAGTTGGTGATAGCAACACCCAATGCGAGATTACTTTTAGTATTTGTCTTAAGAGGCGTACGATAAAATACGGATATGTCGGCAGCTCCGGTCTTGGCTGTCTGTACATCTACACCATTGACAATCTGACCGGTGGCTAAATTAGAATAAATAAATTTACCGGTAAGTGCACCAAACAACTTATCTCCAAGTGATCGGCTATAACCTACGGCAATCTCAAATTCATTGGGCTTGCCATATCCGATTATATTGCCCTGTGTGTCTGTAAAGGTAAAGTCTCCTAAAGAAAAATACCGCACAGAGGCAGAGATTGCTTCTTTTTTACTGAATTTATAGTATCCTGACAAGTAGGCTAAAAAAATATCATTTAAACCTAATCCCTTTAACCATGGCACATAACTCAATGACATACCGCCATCCTTAGTTGATGTGGCCAGCTTGGCAGCGTTGAAGTGCATTGCATTGGCATCCGGCGATATAGCCATGCCGACTCCTCCCATTCCGGAAGTCCTGGCATCCGGGACGATTCTTAAAAAAGATGTTACCGTGGATATTGAGTTACGACAAGGCGAACCATCAGGTTCTATCCAATTGCCGGATCCGGTGGGGCTTTCAACACATGTGCCGGATGATTGAGCGTATGAATCTTGACAAACAAATAAGGTGAGTAAGATAATTGAAAAGTGGATAAATACTTTCATATTATGATGTATGATGTATAACTTTGATTAAAATGACCGCAAATATAAACTGTTATTTCTGAATTTTATTGTTTGGTTAACAATTGTAATATACTATTTCAATAAAACCAACTTTTGAAAATCCGATGTAACTACTTTATTTTCTTTCAATAATGACTGATATATCTTGACTTTATATATATAAATTCCCTTGGCTAACTGATCGCCGTATGCGTCTTTTCCATCCCAAATGCCCGTTTGAAACCGTTTTCCATTAGGGCTTAAGGGCTCTCTGATGGTTTTGATTAACTTGCCGGCAACAGTGAAAATATCAATTTGGGCTTCAATTGTGTTGTTTTGAGAATCAAATTCAAACATGAAGCTCGTGGCTGTTGTGAAAGGATTGGGGTAATTTAGTACATGTGTTATTGAGTTTTGTTCGCTATTGGAAACTATAAATGCCACTTCTGCCTCTGCCTTATTGTTAGCAATGTCCCAAGCTCTCAATTTGAGCGTATATTCACCTGCTTCGAGCTTGTCCATTTGGTATTTAACTTCACCTTTTTTGTAATCGTCTTTGTCCGATACATAAAAGTCATTCATGATTTTCTCCGTGGATGCGTCCTGATTGAGCGTGCTAATAATTTCGTGCCCTATTTTACTTTTAGAAACATTTATTCCATAATCGTCACTCAATTTGGCAATCAATACAGGAGTTGTGTTGACGGTGCCGCCCTCTTTAAAGTTCAAGTCGTTGAGATAAAGCTCAATATGAGGTGGTTGATTGTCCGTAATAGGATTGTTGCTTTCACCGCCAATTTTTATTTTCGAATTATAACCGATGGCATCATAGATACCATTTTCGGCATAAAATACTAATTTCCCGGTATCGATGGCATAATTGATATCTTTAGGAACATAAAAATCTATTGTCCACAAGCCTTCTTTTACCGAGGCCTTGCCTTTAAAAAGGGAGTTGTTTTGAAATAAAATAGGATAATTGGTACCATTGCCATCATTTCCTCTGGCCAATAGATTAAATGCCTTGTCATATACTGTAACAGTAACAGTCCCATTGAAATCCTTAATAATCTCATTATTTCCACTTCGTACACTACCGCTGATTTTAATATAATCCAATGCACGTAAGGTGTCCGGAGCATTACCATTTAATTCTTTGTCATTTACCTTTTCCAAAACAACTTTTTCCTTAGGAAAGGCAAGTGTCATGGATGGATCGCCAAAAAGAACAAATGACAACCGATCCGCACCCGATGAGTTGTTTTTTGCGGTAGCTAATATTTCGCCATTGGACAGGTACGAGCCATTGGGTTTGCTATATATTATCTGGAATAATTTGTTGATGAATACTTCGTTAGAGGATATATATACAGAGCGTGTAGTGGTCATAAGACCAATCATACCTGCTTCCGGTTTGGTAAAGCACAGTTTCCCTACTGAAGTGATTTCGGGATCGTCATACGTTGCAAAGGAGCATGTACCTGTAATAAATAATGGCAAACGATATGGATTTTTCATGCCATTGAGTGTTAATCGGTCAAATATTCTTTCCTGAGCAAGACCATCGACACCACCATGCCCAATGTAGTTAGCTATTAAGACACCGTTGTTAAATTGATCATTCATTGCTTGTACAGCAGTGGAGTAGCTTTGCCCTCCTAATGTCGATTCCTGTTTGAAAATATCCAAAAATATTTTTGAAAAATTAAGCATTGGATATGCAGACTTTACTTTGGTATATAGCCTTTCCGATTGCACTATAAAATTATCACTGGTGGCGTTATCCCAATCGTCTGATATAAGCATTAAGTTATTACGCCAATCACCATAGGTATCTTTGTTGGTCTCGTATGTTTTTATTTTGTTGATAATGGACTGAGCCTGACTTTTATCTTGAATAGGAAATCGTCCGACAAAGACATCAATAGAACCATTTTCAATCTCCCCTTCATTGTCATCCAGGAATCCATAATAGTCATCAGAAGGAATCGACCGGATAGGGTCAAAAATACTTCTTGGATATTCGTAAACCGGAATATAATTAGAATTTACTTTATTGGAAACCGATGTAAAAGTCAGGTTTTTGTAGTCATAACTGCCGTCGCCAAATAATAATATGTATTTGAATACTTTAGGATCTCTCGTGTAAAACATCCTTGCCATGTCTCTTATCCCTGTTGGATCTTGTGCTCCTCCGGAAAATTCATTTTTTACTTGTTCAATATCTACGGCTACGACATTGATTCCTGATGTTTTACCTCTGTATGCCGCATATTGTTTAGCTTCATCTGCAAATTTTTGATGATATACAATGACCATATCAGGTGTTGGCATACCATGTATATTTTGTGGTTCTATTAAACCAATTTTCCCGGGAATCTTAATATCTGTCGGGGCAAAACAAATGAATTCTCTTTGCTGAGGATAAGGAGCAGTGATGTCTCCTTTGCCATTGGCGATGTTTAATGTAAAACGATTGATGTTGAATAGGTTGGTAATATCCCATATTACGGCATCGTTTGGTAAGCCATTCAGGCTATATTGTATATTACCACTAATTCCGGGGTTGTTTAGTCTGAAAAAAATGGGTTCTTGAGACTTTGTAAGGTAGCGTTGCACATTAATTTCGGCGTAATCAGGCCAACCAAGGCTTTCGGTAGCGACTTGGGGGAAGCTATAAGAAATATTCAATTGACCACCTTTTTGAGTAAATGGCATCTTGCCCGAATTGTATGAAGCAACTCTTGATTCGGAGTCTTCGATATATGTAGAACCAAAGGGAATCTCGGAAGTTTGATTGTCCGCTTTCATTTGGATGGTTGATTTGGATTTACTCCTGACAGCAAATGCCATCTTTAAAGTTCCAATAGCTCCTGCAACGGCATTATCGACTTTAAATATATTGGTCATATCCACATTGCGTGATGTGCCGGTGATGAGTTCATCCATCCATATTTGCCCCGCACCTAAACGGGCATATTCCCTCAGAAGGTTTACCTTATCGACTTCGTATCTTTTGTAAAAATCATAAGAGTCAGTCTGAAGCAAATGTTCTGAAGGGCTGTTGGATACTTGAATTCTTTTGCCGGGCGAATCATTTATCTGAATAAAAAAATATTTATTGTCATCATAAATATTCGTTTGACGCGTCATCGTGCTGTCAGTATCTTTGAAAACCTTATGCGGACCGGGTGAATAGAACAAAATGTAATCACTTGGATCCCATCGTCCATCACTTTCTCCTTCAATAAATACAGCCACTTCAGCCAAATCATCAATGCGTGGTTGGCTGATTAATTCCGGGAGTGGTCCGACACCGGTGGTATAGAGATGAATCCTGCGAGGGTCTAATCCCGATGTTGAGATGCCCAAGTCACTGAGGAGTTGGTTATCTATCTTATATATTCCCGCCTCAGTTGTACTTAATTTATATGTTGGAATGCTTTGTAAGATTGAATTGGAAGCGAATACTGGTGGATTGTTTCTTTGACTGATATTTTCAGAAAGTGTTATAGTAAAGACAATGGAGTCAAGTAATTGAAAGTTATTCATTGATGTCCATTTTCCCGGCAAGAAAGTAATTACGGTAGTATTGTTTTCACGCCCGCTCCAATTTTTAAAGGTAGGATTTATCGTATTTAATCCATCATGGTAAGGGATGGTAAGCGAATTTTTATTAAAATATGGTATAAAGGTTACTTTGTCAGCTTGATAAGTTTTAGCAATGGGTATTTGTGTAGAAATAAGGGCAATTTGATTATTTACATGAGCTTCACTAAAAGGGAAAATGAGGACACCTTTTTCTTTCAATCCATTGATTGCATCATCTTGATATTCAACAAGGCTTAAAGTATGTGAAATTGTTGTCTGGCTTGACAGAGAGGTAATAGAAAAGAAAAAAGCATAACAGCAAATTAAATTTATGAAAAATAATTTTGCTTTTCGAAAGAACAGTGATGGAATAATATCCTGCATAAATACGTATTAATATCCTAAAAAGAATCGTTCTAAGAAACCGTTACTTTTAATTCAAAATAGTTGTAAAAATAAGAACGATGGTTGCCAAATAATATTTTAAATTTTGTTGCAAATATAATATATTAACATATTTAGGTTTGCAATTTTGAAGTCATACTATATTTGTATTACATTTGGAGTTTTAAACCGTACATTATGGGTAAGTTAATAGCTGTATTGAGTTTTGTTTTATGTTCCTTGGCTGTTGATGCGCAGGATCCTGTATTTTCACAGTTTTATGCTCATCCTTTAGAATTAAATCCTGCTTTGGCCGGAAATAGTGGAGGGACACGAATAGGAGTAAACTATCGTAATCAATATAATTTACTTTCATCAAATTATGTGACCTATGCAATCGGTGCTGACCAATATCTGCCTTCTCTAAATAGTGGAGTGGGGATTTCATTGATGGCAGACGAAGCTGGTCAAGGCATATATAAGACGTATAATGGAGAGCTTTCTTATTCTTATGAAGTGAGGTTCAAAGATGATACTAAGGTCAGAATGGGTATTCAGGTAGGATTTATTAATGTATCACTTGATTATGAAAGGTTTTTGTTTATGGATCAGATAGATCCGGTTCATGGACCGATCAGTCCCGGTGGATTGCCATATCCTTCTGCAGAAATTCCACCTGATTTCAAAAATAAAACCTCACTAGATATGGGTGCAGGAGGTGTGGTTAGCAATGAAAAATTTTACGTCGGTGTAGGAATAAAACATGCCAATCGTCCGGATATTAACTTTTATTCAGCAGAAAGCAATACTAAAAAAGGGATGGCAATGAGGCTAACTGCAATGGGAGGCTTTAGAATTTCTATTGGGCAAGAGCGCTATGGGCGTCGTTCTGAGATGGCAATAGTTCCCAATATCCTCGTCGTAAAACAATCCACTTTGGGACAGGTTAATGTAGGAGCATTGGTAGAAATGAGATCCTTGAATTTCGGATTATATTATCGAAATGGCTTTTATAATCCTGACGCCGTCATCGCAGTGGTGGGATACAATGCAGGGGCATTTAAGGTCGGATATAGTTATGATGCTACTATAAGCAAATTAGGGATTGGCTCGGGCGGTGCCCATGAATTGAGTCTTAGTTATGTATTTTATCAGGATAATGGTGGAAAATACCATGACTGTACAAAGATATTTAGATAAATATGCATTTTTACAAAAGATAATATCATAAAATGGTGTTAAAAGCGTTAAAAAAAATGTAGGTAAAATTTTGCACAGAATTAATTAGTTGTATCTTTGACCTTCTAAAATTAAACAAGTAGAATTACAGTGAAGCCAATATTTTATTGATTTTACCCCGTAAAGTTGATGAATAGTGGATAACTGGCTAAAAACAGATTATTTAAAAATGAATCAGGCATTCAAAATTTTTATTCTTTTGGGTTGTGCATTGCTAACCTTAGGCTCGTGTAAAAAGAAAGAAGAGCGTTCAAGCACAACAGGTTGGGTCTATAATGACCAAAAGTGGGGTGGATTTACTAAATCTAGTGCACTTGATCAAGCTACCGGTCCTAATTTGGTCTTGGTTGAAGGAGGAACATTTACCATGGGAGCTACTCAGGAAGATGTAACTTATGAATGGAACAGCGTTCCACGAAGAATTACCGTGAATTCATTCTATATGGATGAAACTGAAGTGTCTAATATTGACTACCGGGAGTATGTTTATTGGACCAAAAGAGTTTTTGGCGATCATTATCCTCAAGTTTGGCGTAATTCTTTGCCTGATACGATGTGTTGGCGAGAAGAATTAGCCTATAATGAGCCTTATGTAGAGACTTACTTTAGATTCCCTTCTTATGACGAATATCCGGTCGTCGGAGTATCTTGGATTCAAGCTAATGAATACTGTAAGTGGAGATCTGACAGGGTCAATGAAATGATGCTCATCGAAAAAGGCATTTTGAATCCTAATCCTGAACAAAAAGATAGCGACAACTTCAATACACAAGCTTATTTGTATGGTCAGTACGAAGGAAGTGTTAAGAAAAACTTGAAAGATGTTGCTACCGGCGGAGAAAGAAAAGTAACCTATGAAGATGGTATATTATTACCTGCTTATAGATTACCTACAGAAGCAGAATGGGAATATGCAGCGTTAGCTTTGCAAGGTAATATGCTTTCTGCTAAAGATGAAATTGTAACCGATCGTCGTATTCTACCTTGGAATGGTGATTCTCCTCGTTATCAGAAGAGAAATAAATACATGGGTAAGATGATGGCTAACTTTAAGATCGCAGGTGGTGATTATATGGGTGTATCCGGTAATTTGAATGACCGCTCATCAGTTCCTGCTAATGTTAGAAGCTACTTCCCGAATGATTTCGGATTGTATAACATGGCAGGTAACGTTTCAGAATGGGTTGCTGACGTATATCGTCCGACTAACTCTATCACGTTAAGAGACGTTGATAATCAAGATTTAAACCCATTCCGAGGTAATGAGTTTAAGCAGATGATCTTAGGAGCCGATGAAAAGCCGGTTGAAAAAGACAGTTTGGGTAGGCTGAAATATATGCTTATGGCTGATTCTACTATTGCCAATAGAGAGAACTTCAAAAAAGCAGATGTACGAAATTATCTGGATGGTGATGAGGCCTTTAATGGCGTGTATGAATACGGTGTGAGCTCATTGATTACCAATAAGTCAAGGGTTATTAAAGGTGGTTCATGGGCAGATAGACTCTTTTGGTTATCTCCGGGAGCTAGAAGGTTTAAAGATGAAGATAAGTCTGACCGAACCATTGGATTCCGTTGTGCCATGACCCGTATGGGAAGCCCTGAAGGGAATGGCGCTGATAGTGGTAACCAATTTGGTAAGCAAAAGAAAGTGAAACGCAAGTATTAAAAAAAGCGTTTTAAAATATAAATCCTCACAATTAACTTTGTGGGGATTTTTTATTTATATATTATGACATCATTGTTAAATAAGTTTTTGGAATATCCGTCAGTAACAATTGATACTAGAACAATTGTGCCCGGTCAGATTTACTTTGCCATCAAAGGCGAACATTTTGATGGCAATCAGTTTGTATTGCAGGCCATAGAAAAAGGTGCAGCTCTATGTATATCATCAGACAAAACATTTTTAGGAGTTGACAAAGTTTTTGTAGTTGATGATACATTGAAGGCTTTGCAAAACCTTGCTTCTGAATACCGATTGACATTTGATATACCAGTTTTAGCCATAACCGGTTCCAATGGCAAGACAACGACGAAAGAACTTCTATCGACTGTGTTGCAAACTAAATATAGAACACACTTTACCCGTGGTAATTTGAATAATCATCTCGGAGTGCCATTAACGTTATTATCAACACCTCAGGATGCCCAATTTATAATTGTCGAAATGGGAGCTAACCACATCGGGGAAATCCATGATTTGTGTAATATAGCTCAGCCTGATTATGGTGCGATAACAAATATTGGAATAGCTCATATCGAAGGATTCGGAAGCCCGGAAGGTGTTAAAAAAGCCAAATCAGAATTGTTTTCTTTTATTGATAATTTTGGAAAAAAGTTCTTTTTAAATACTACTGAACAAAGCCTTTTATTTTTGCAAGACGCGAATAATAAGAGAATAGCCGAATTGGATTATTTTAGAACATTTATCGAGCCACAATCTTCGGATGGTGGGTATTTGACTTTTAATTATAGAAAACAAAGGGTGCAAACTAACTTAGTTGGCGATTATAATATGCCCAATGTGGTGTTAGCCCTTGGAGTGGGTGAATACTTTGGATGCGATCCAAATAGAATGATAGATGCAATTCAAGCATATCAACCGACGAATAACCGTTCTCAGTTAATGAATATTAATGAGGTTGATATTATAATGGATGCCTATAACGCCAACCCCTCTTCCATGAGCCATGCGGTGGATAATATGTTAAACCTGCAACAAGTTAAGAGAGGAGTCATATTGGGAGATATGCTTGAATTGGGTGAAAATTCAATAATGTATCATAGACTTCTCTTGCAAAAGATACGAGATGCACAAGGCGCTTTATCAATGGTAATTTTAGTGGGTCCTCAATTTAATGCATTAAAAGCTGAATTTCCTGAATTTATATATTACAAAAATACAGATGAAGCCAAATCTGGATTAGATTGGTCTCAATATACTGGCTTTAAAGTATTGATAAAAGGCTCTCGTGGTCTTAAATTAGAGGCATTAATTAACTAATTCGTCAATTGCACTAAAAATGGACATTAAACGAGGAGATAATTCTCCTTTTGAAGAAAAGGTATAATCTTCATACATACACGGAACATTCTGATAGTTTTTTAAATGATCCGGCAAAGTCGTTGGATATTGGGCATACCATCGGTTATTGTTATCATCTTTAAAGAAAGATATATGTTCGTAAGGCAAACATTCGTCAATAGTAAACTCAGTTAAGTGAGGTGTAGCCCATATTTGAGAAAAACTTATAACGCCATCTACATAGTAATAAATAAATTGGGCAAGAGTATCAGTACTTACATCATCTTGATCAACGTCATTAAGTCCTGTCAAAATTGTGAGTTGTGTGCCGTTGAAGCCTGCACTTCTTGCTATCTGATTAAACTCCTGAGCAGTAAGTCCACTGGTATATGTGGTTTTGCGACCTGGAATATCACTTTGTTTCAGAGCTGATACATCGGCTACTAAAATGTTTGAAAAAGCAATCGGCATATTAAGAGTTTCAATTTGATTGAGTAGAGACCCTAATCTATAACTGTCAAAATGTTGGTTGGGAATAGATGCTCCTGCTGATAAATGTTGCTGTGTAGCTGATATACCTATATTGAGAACTTGTTCCATACCTCTGGGGCTAAACTTAGAAATTACATCAGAACAATAGGATAAAGAGTTGTGAATAATTTGAATATTGGAGGTAATATTAGCAATATCTGTAGCCTGAAGAATAAAATTTAAATCAGAAAGTTCTTTTTGTAAAATAAATATCTTACATTTGCTTTCAGACAATATTTCATTGATTAATGTAAATTGTTGAGCATCATCTTTCAATATTCCTAAAAAATAAAAACTTATTGAAATATTCCTTTGAAAAGAATATTTTTTAATTAAAGTTGATATACTTTCTAAAATTTTAACGTCTAAAGAAACAAATAGCACGTTTTTTGGGTTGTTCAAAATAGTTGATGCTGAATTTTTGGCAAAATCAGAACAAAATGGAAAGTTGGTTGAATGGTTAATATTAAGTTCGTTTATCATATTATTTAAAAATAATGTAAATAAAGGATAAAGATGGATATTATTTATATAACTTTATAAAAGAAATATATCTTTGCAGCAAAATCTTGAATTAAATTAAATATAAAAATAGATTTCCTATGATTAAGAGAATGCACGTTTTCATTTTTATTCTAAGTTCAATGGTAGCTTGGAATGAAGTGAATGCTCAAAATGAATCATTTAAATCTCCGGTTATTACGGATGAAATGACAGTTAACCCGGATCAAAATCGTGAATGGAGAGCAGGGCAAAGCAAATATTCTGCCAAACCTAAAAATATGTGGGAACTTGGAATAAATGTTGGACGTTTCGCGATTAGTGGAGACGTTCCTACGACGATGTTCCCCGGGTGGGGTGCTGGTCTTCACCTAAGAAAGGCCATTAATTATGCACTTTCAATACGCTTAGATGGAACATACATGACTACTAAGGGCTTTGACGACAGATTAAGCTCCGGTAACATTATGGCATTAGAGCAATTGCCTGATTACGGTTCAGTTACCAATGATATGTATCGTAATTATAAGAATACTACAATAGGTGGTTCTGTTGAGGCCATATTTAATATTGGTAATATTCTATTTCATAAAGAAAGGAATAAGTGGAATTTCTATGTTGGTGTCGGAGTTGGTGCTATTTCCAGAGATACCAGAGTAAATAATTCAGCTAATGGTGTTCCAATCAATTGGAACGCATTGAATCTCAATGTTGATGACAAGTATTCTGACAACGTGAAAAAAATCAAAGATGCCATGGACTCTGAATATGAGATTAAAGTAGGTAATAAGCGTGATGTTGCTCCATTGTTTAATGATGGAAATGTGTCAGTAACAATACCTCTATCTGTTGGAATATCCAGAAAGATTAATAAGAGAGTTAATTTGTCATTAGAGCATAAGTATTTTTGGGTGGATAATGATACATGGGACGGTTTCGTTAACCGTTCAATATATGATCAGACTAACTCAAGAGATGCAGGTCAATATACATCACTCAGATTGGGAATCAACTTAGGTAAGTTTGATAAGAGAACAGAACCACTGTATTGGTTGAATCCGTTGGATGGAGCTTTGAACGATGTTGCTGAATTGAAGCAAAGACCTAAATTTGATTTGACCGATAGTGATGGAGATGGTGTTATCGACATGATTGACCAGGAGAAAAATTCTCCTCAAGGAGCTCCAGTTGATACAAGAGGTATTACGTTAGATAGTGATAAAGATGGTATAGCTGACTACAAAGATGATGAACCATTCTCTCCTCCGGGATATGAAGTGGATTCTAAGGGTGTTGCAGTCATAACTGATAAGCCGGTTACAGAATCACGGTTGGCAGAAGCTCTTAAAGCTACTAAGAATGACTGGTGGTTACCTATGATTCATTTTGACTTAGATAAATTCTATGTTAAACCGGAGTTTTATCCGCAATTGAAATCAGTTGCTGATGTGATGATGACTAATCCTAATGTGAAAATTACGGTTAATGGTTATACCGATGCAAGAGCAGGTGACGATTACAACAAAGTCTTATCTTATAATAGAGCTAAGGCAGCGATCGATTTCTTAGTAGGTACATATAATATCCCAAGAGAAAGATTTATTTTGCAGTATGAAGGTAAGTCAGATCCTGTAATCCCGGGTTTGCCGGCTTCACACAACATTACCAAGCAAGCAGAGAGACAACAATATATGAACCGTCGTGTTGAATTTAAAGTTGCTTCTTCTGAAGATGTAGAAATGTCTCAGCCTACAGGACCTAAAGCTGGAGCTAACACTCCAGGGTCATCAAGAAAAGGCTCTAAATACTCAGGTAACGCCAATTCAGGTTATTAATCTGAATTTTATATAAAAAGAATAAAAAGGGAAGTCGATAGGCTTCCCTTTTTTAATTTATTTTAAATATCTTTTTTATCATTTGGTAGAAGCCATTATCTTTGGAAAAAGAATAGAATATGTTTGATACTGACTTAAAGGGAAAAAAGGTTATTGTTCGGGTTGATTTTAATGTTCCATTGGATTCAAGCCTTCAGGTGAGTGATGATACCAGAATCAGAGCGGCAGTACCTACGATAAAAGCTTTACTAACTAAAGGGGCTAAAGTGATTTTAATGAGCCATTTAGGCCGACCACTTAAGGATCTCGATGAAGCCGGACATATCAAATCAAAATATTCGCTCAAGAGCATTGTTACCAAAGTATCTGAAAGTATTGGAAGAGAAGTCGTTTTTATTTCTACACCGTTGACTGAATCGCAAATTCATGATGAAATTGACCAAGTTGATGAACATAAGGTAATTCTACTTGAAAATACTCGATTTTATAAGGGTGAAGAAAAAGGAGACCGTGATTTAGCCCAAAAGATGGCTTCCCTTGGTGATTATTACGTTAATGATGCCTTTGGTACAGCTCACCGGGAGCATTCCAGTACGGCTACAATAGCAAGGTTTTTTGATCAAGAGCACAAATCTTTCGGATTGCTCATGGATAAAGAAGTTACCAATATATCTAAAGTTCTGCACGATATTAATCGACCTTTTTGTGCTATTATAGGCGGAGCTAAAGTGTCTGATAAGATAACATTGATCGAGAATCTGATGGAAAAAGCGGATACAATTATCATCGGAGGAGGTATGGCTTTTACCTTTATCAAAGCGAAGAATGGTCAGATTGGTGACTCATTATGCGAGAATGACAAACTAGATCTTGCGTCCAGCATTCTTAGAAAAGCAGAAGAAAAGCAAGTTAAATTTTTATTGCCTATCGACGCAAAAATAACTCAGGGATTTAAAAATGATGGCTTGTTTATAACGAAGCCAATAGATGAGATACCGGATGGATGGATGGGTTTAGACATTGGTGAGGCAAGTATAAGTTTGTTTGAGCAAGAAATTCTGGAGAGTAAGACAATTT
>CAKUWM010000047.1 GCA_934699305.1 uncultured Saprospiraceae bacterium
GACCACTACCTTGTGAAAGCCATACTCAGGCAAAGATTGTCAACTATTTACTTGGGAGGGATCAAGAAACGAAAGAAATGGAACACTGACATTTACAGCTAAGTTTGCAGGTGGAGACATTGTAAAAACAGTCAAGATTAATCAGCTTAAGCAAAGATCGGAGGAGTCAGTCAATCAGGTGAAAGTTTTCCCTAATCCTGCATCCAAAAACTTAAATGTTCAGTTGAGTTCAAGAAACGAATCTCTATTGCAGATTACGCTTGTTTCAACAGACGGTAAAGCTGTAAAATATTTCGAAAAAGGAAAATCTCTCATCGGTGATTATAGTAAAGAGTTTGATGTGACGGGCATTTCCAATGGTTATTATACGCTTATAATGCAATATGACAATCAAGTCAAAAGAGAAAAAATTATCATTATTCAATAACACACTATCGCCTTTTTTAAAGCATAAAATTTATTATTATGAAAAATATTATAATTCTAATATTCATTGTAGCATGCGGAATTCCTGCTACGGCTCAAGTTTATATCGGGGCAAAATTGGGCTTGGCTCCCTCTATGATGAGCTACCAATCGTTGGCGAGCCACAAAAGCCAACCATCATGGTTAAACCCTATAGCAGGTGTTATGGCTGAAATACCCATTGTGTATGGTTTCTCCATCCAGCCTGAAGTACAGTTTGTTACCAGAGGTTCTTATTTGAAAGCTTACCGTACCGGGGATAAGGCTAAAGCTGTTATCAAAGAAGGGGATTACTTCTCAGACTATTCCCTCGATAATCTGGCTAAAGCAGAAGATAGGGACAACGGCTTTGCCGAACAAACAGAGCAATTTAAGTTGCCTAATCTTTATGAAAATATCAGTGTCAAACTTAACTATATCGAAGCACATCTCATGTTTAAATATGAATTTATGGGCGGTGGCAATGGTGTTTACATAGAGTTGGGGCCCTATTATTCCATGGGTATAAGCTCTAAGGGAAAGAGTACCCTTGTCAATCCCGAAGGAAAGAAAACATCTGCTACTCAATTGACGGCTATTGATGCTTCGTTGACAGAAAACTATACCGATCTAATCAAGTCTTATACGAAGGATTATTACCTGGACTTTAAACCCATGAAAGGAGATAAGAAAGATTTTACGTATAAAAAGTCTGATTTGGGATTAGCCGTCGGAGCCGGACTTTATAAAGACCTTGATTTTGGACGATTATACTTTGATGCACGATTACTATGGGGTTTGAGTAATTTAAATGGAAAGGCTAATACAAGCTCGACCATCAAAAGTCGTTCATTACAACTTTCAATTACCTACTTGATCCCATTGGGAGGCTAATATTTATCTATAATCTTTTTATCATGAAATGTAAAAACTGCGGGACACACAATAGTGATCAGGCTTTAAAGTGTCAAAACTGTAATGCCCCCTTAGATGGTTCGATGGTAGAAAGCCGCAACCCGACTTCTAAAAACCATGGAATGGTAGTGTGCAAAAACTGTAAGACTAGTAATCCGAGTGATGCCCTCAAATGCAGGAATTGCAATGCTCCATTAGACGGTTCAATGGTGGCAGAAGCCAAGGCTAAGACTATCCCGGGACAGGTATTGTGTAAAAATTGTAAAAGTGCCAATCCGGCAGATGCCCTCAAGTGTATGAACTGTAATGCTCCTTTGGACGGGTCGATGGCAATACAACACGACAAGAAAAAGACACCGATTGAAAAATCCGGAAAGATTGACAAATCAACAACTTCCATACATCATAGTGCAGATAAGCAGCGTGTTTGCCCACATTGTTCATACCCCAATCAAGCCACAGCTGTTGCCTGTGTGAGATGCCACACTTCCCTTAATATCGATAAAACACCGACGCCCAAGGCAATTGTAGAAGGCCCAATTAAGCCTGCTAAAAATAAGGAGGCGATGGGGCTTACCGTCAATCCTTGGGCTGAACAACCAATAACTCCCGACAAGTATCATCTTATCCCATTAAAGAGTGATTTTACTGCATCGGGAGCACCTATTCACTTAAAGGAAGGTAATAATAATTTGAATAGGGCGAATCTCGATCCCGGCAATACATCCATCACCTCCAACAGTCAAGCTGTAATAAAGCATGCCGGAGAAAAATGGATACTCGAAGATACAAGTTCCATGAAGACCACCTTTGTCAAGGTCAATGGTCCAACTGACTTGAATGACGGCGATATCATATTGATGGGAAACAAATTATTCCGATTTTCGAAAGAATCATGAGCACCATTCAACATATATCCGAACAATCCGGCATCAATATCTTAAACAACCTGCAAAATGTTGGAGAATATAGTCTGGGAGCCGTCCTGGGCGAAGGAAGGTTTGGAATTGTGTTTAAAGGTAATCATATTCATTCGGGTGAAGATGTTGCCATCAAATTTTTAAAAATATGGTCAGTGCCGGATCATGCACGACCTAATTTAAAAAGGCGGTTTGAATTGGAATTTGAAACCGGACAAATCAAGAGTGACTTTTTGATAAACTCAATAAAGATGGATCAGATAGATGGGATTCCATACTTTGTCATGGATTTTTGCTCCGGAGGCAACTTAGAACGGCTTCTTCAATCGAATGCATCGGAAGAAAGAAAAACACGCATTGCAGAAAATATTTTATATGGACTGCATGATTTGCATCGAAATGGAAAGATCCATAGAGACCTTAAACCGGAGAATGTACTTTTTGATAATCTTGGAAATCCACGGTTGACCGATTTTGGTATATCAGGGCATATCAATATTCAGTTAACCGTGGTTAACAATGACGATAAGCCGGAACAGGTGTTTGGGAGTTATGCTTACATGGCCCCCGAACAACTTTCTCCAACAAAGCGCAAAAACACACTGCTTCCGACTATAGATATATTCTCATTTGGTGTTGTTTGCTTTGAGTTGATGACCGGTAAGTTGCCATTCGGCCCGTGGAATCACTTCGATGATATTGATCCGTATATACGAAGGGCGGCGGCAGGAGATCATGATGAACTGGAAGATTATATTGACCCTCTTTGGAGACATATAATTCACAAGTGTCTCATAGCAGATAGGGAACAACGGTTTCAAAACATTGGTGAAATATTATCCTTGTTAAATCCGGACAATAGAAATATTAATCAGGTAGTGAATACAACATTCTCTTTACAGATACTGGATGGTGAAGAGTTTGGACGTATTTATCCGGCTACAGTACAAAGCATTTTGAGAATGGGGCGAGAGTCCGATGCCACAGACAATGAAATAGCATTACAAGAGACCATTTCCAATTACATCTCAAGAAGACATGCAACATTTGAAAATATTGAAGGCGAAGTCTATATCAGAGATGGACAGTGGGATGATTCACAAGGTATATGGTGTAAGTCCAAAAATGGAACGTATGTCAATGGTATTAAAATAAATCCGAATGATGGCCTAAAATTATATAGAGACGATATCATAACCATAGGAAACACATCGATTAAAATTTTTTAACCCTTAATTAATTCATATCATGCGTAGAGCAAAAGAAATACACTTAGTCAATATTTCCTTTATTGATATGCTTGCAGGTGCATTAGGAGCGACGATAATATTGTTTATTATTGTGCCTAAAGTGTCCTTTGCAGACTTAGACAAGTTGAAGTCTATAGATTCATTGTCCGTCAATAAAGCTAATATGGATAGCGTTATTGCCAATCTACAATCCGTTGTGCCTGTCAATGACTATCAGGACTTGATTAATAGTTCGGCAAGTCTTCAAGCCGCCATCGAAACACTCAAGTCTAATGTCGCGACTATCCAGAGCCAGCTTAAAGTTAAGACAGACCAATATAATAGTGTGGCTCAAAAATATGACAGGGCGATGGCAACAATTCGCTCATTGGAGAATCAACTTAAAGCAGCACCGAGCCCCGAACAATATAAAAAACTGGCTGCGGAGCTGGAGGCTGCCAAGAAAAAAATTGCCAACCCAATGTCGGTACAGAAAACGGCCACAACCCCGACAACACAACCTCCCCCTACGGCTGCCAAGCCTGATGCTACGCCCGGAAAAGGCGATGCCATCTTCGGCATAGATCCTCCTCTCACTATTATGATTAATTGGGAAGACAAGAATGATCGCGTACATCTATATATGAGACAAGCGGGGACCAACAACTGGGTATTCTATCAAACTAAACGACGTCGTGCCGCTTTCGGCACCTGGGATAATAGCCTTCGTAAATTAACCCAGAAACCCTTTGAAGCCATCGTTCAGAGAGAGGCACTCGTACCCGGAACGTATGAGATCTATGCCCAACCGGACAGAGCAGAGAAAGGTAGCGTAGATGTCTCCGGATTCATAGCAATGAAAGTTGGCGACAAACCCATTAAAAAATACAATATAACACCCAAAAACTTTGCGGTATCAAAGCCACCTTATTCACATAGTGGAGGAGAAACACTCTTGGGTGTACTTACTGTTACAGCAGACGATATTATCTGGGAACCAAAATAAATGCACAATTTTTCTAAAACTTTTAAAACTTTATAACAATGAATACAAGATTAGCAAACCTCATCCTGACAGTTATTATTACCATTGCGCTAGGCCTCATCTTGACTATTTCCTACTCCTATGCACCTAACCGCATCCTTAAATTGTTAGGCGGGGAAGTGCCACATGGTCTCATACAGCTTGCCACTTACTTCTTCTTTTTCTATGGAATGCTCGAGGTGCTTAGGTTTAATCGGTATGTTGAAAATCAAAACAAAGGGTTGTCCCTTGGACTCCTTCCGGAAAAAGAACAGTTTGTTCTCTCCGCTGATGAAGTCAACGACATTAAATTGAAAATGGTCGAAATGGAGAAAAACAATCCTTATCTTATCATCGATATGATAAAGAAAGCGTGTACTAAAATTAGGTCCAATAAAAGTGTAAGTGAATCCCTTGATATCGTATCCGCCCAGACAGATATCAATCTTAGGAATACCGATTCTGAACAGAATCTTGTAAAGTACTTTGCATGGGCATGTCAATCAATAGGCTTGGTTGGAACAGTCTTAGGTATAGGTGCATCACTCAACGCTGCTAACCAAATAAGCAGCCAGGAAGGCATTGATTATGTTACAGGGCTTTTGGGCGTTTCTTTCGATAGTACATTGCTGGCATTGGTACTTAGTATTATTTTGATGTATGCATATAGCCTTGTGTCAGAAAAAATTGACAAACTCCATTCTGACAATCAGAATTACGTAATAGAAAACCTGATTAATAGAATTTATAGCAAATAACCGTAAAACCACTCAAGGTGCTGTTTCAATTCGATACTCTAACCGATATCGGGAGTAGCCGTACAATTCAACAAGATAATATCTTGGCTATTCCCCAGCTGTTGCATGATAATCATACTGCGACAGACAATCAGTTCTATGATGATGCCAATGGGGCACTATTTGTAGTGGCTGATGGTATGGGCGGTGGACCACATGGAGAATATGCATCTTTCATCGTTGTTGAAAGTATTCAGGAATATGTTGTGAAGAATAAAATGCTATTAAATGGTGACATTTATTCACTTATTTATGGTGCAATTCAATATGCTAATCAACGTATTTTAAATCACCTTAAAAGCCATCCTGAAGACCAAAGCATGGGATCTACGGTTGTTATTGGCCTACTTTATCACAATGTTATTCATTTGGGTTGGGTAGGAGATAGTAGATGTTATCATGTTGTGGATCACCGGCTAATCCAGTTGACCCACGACCATTCATTGGTTCAGTCATTAGTGGATGAGGGAAGTATTACAGAAGAAGAAGCATTTGACCATCCGCGCCGAAATATCATTCAGCAAAGCCTTGGTATGCCGGAAGTGATTCCTTCCTATGAAAGGTATTCGGTTCAAGCCGATCAGAAATTGATCTTTTGTTCAGATGGACTCAACTCAATGATTCGTGATAGTGAAATATTGTCTATTGCTGACATGAATATCCCTGTCACAGAGATTGTTACCAATTTAGTAGCTGCCGCAAATGACGCCGGAGGACACGACAATATTTCTTGTATTGGTGTAAATCTTTTTTCTTCGCCGAGAGGGCAAAAGAGTAATTTTAGAAAAGGAGATAGTGCCGTAACTAAATCTACATCAAAGAAAACAATTCCGGTAACCTTGCTATTGCTTTGTTTTGTATTGATATTATCTTTCGTCTTGGTTGTCCGTTTTTTATCTCAATCAAATAATAGTGAAGCTAAAATCGCCAATAAAGCACCAATAATTCCTTTGGATAAAAATGCCGATACCTCTTTTTCACAAGATGTCCGTGTTGGCTCCAAGTCTGAATCATCCACGCCTATTGATGGAGACTACTTTATTCGGGTAAAGGTCTTTTCCGATAGTATCCCTGCCGTACACTTTCTTAAAGAAGTTCAATTGTCAATGCCTCAACTCACTTTTTATTTGAATCATCCTTCTAATGGTTTGTTTGAGATAGTCACACAAAGTTTTCCGGATAAGAAATCTGCTAACAGACATCTTGGTTTGATAAAATACCCGGAAGCAGTAGTCATTTTTAAAAACAATAAAGAGTGAATTCCTCCGAAATATTCCATGGCAGATATGAACTCCTGCTTAGAGTCGGGAGCGGAGGCTTCTCTGAGGTTTGGAAGGCGCTTGATATGCGTTCGGGCATTGAAGTTGCCATTAAAATTTTTCGCAAACAAGACCAAGAAGGGATCCAGTTGTGTCGGGATGAATTTTTGAAAACTTACGAATTTCAACACCCTAACATTCTTACGCCATTTCACTTTGATGTGGATGATGATCGACCCTACCTCATCATGAAGTTTATTACCAATGGTACCTTATCTGAAAAGCTGGGCCAATTGAGCTTTTCTCAGATTAATACACTCATAAGCCAGTTGTCATCAGCACTCCATTACCTGCACACCCTCCCCGAACCGGTGATACACGGAGACATTAAGCCGGATAACATATTAATTGATGAGAAAGGAAATTTCTTATTAACTGATTTTGGAATATCTACCAAATTAATTCAAAAATTCACACAAACAATGGTCGCCGACCCATTTGCTGAATCAGGCAAAGGCGTTACTCCTATGGCATACCGAAGCCCCGAGACCTTTAAATATAAAAATTGGGCAGTGAGTGAACTTAGCCCAAAGTCTGATATTTGGTCAGCCGGTGTCACCCTCTTTCAAACAATCTATGATGCTCTCCCATTCAATGGCGAAGGCGGCTTGGGTCAGCTAATTATGATGAAAAGTGGACACAATGATCTAAAAGATATCCTTGACCTCGGCGATGATGAATTTTCAGCCTTTCATAATCTGTTACTTGCTACTTTGCAGTTGGAGCCTGCAATGCGCCCTGATGTGTTTGATTGCCGGGAAGAGGATGTTGAATCAATTTCTTTAAGATATGAGACAAGGCCTATCGAGGACCTTCCTCTTACCGAGAAGACAGTCACACCAATTGCAAAAAAAAGAGAATCCAAATACTGGATTTACGTTCTACTGTTTGCTCTAATCGCTTCTGGTATCATCATCGGTATGACCTTTTACAACCAAAGCCCGGAAGGAACTATCTCGACTAAAAATGCCAATCCCGAGGTTGTAGTGATAGACGACGATACTATTAATCGCCTTTCTGATAAGCCAGCATCTCTTGCTATCGATGCTCAACCTCCTACAATGAAGACATCCGAAATGAATCAAAGTAAAATGTCGTCAATCCGTGAACAACCCAACACCATAACTCCAACCAATGAAAACCGGTTGCCGACTACCAACAATAATGCATTAAAAACTCCTACAGTGACCATTCCGACGAATCAACCAAAAGACAACCCGGTCTCATCATCTCCACCTATTGTTGAAGAATCTACTCCGGTAAACTCTGTTCAGGATGTATCCAATACAGAAACTACTAAGCCAATATCAGTTCCATCAAAAACTACTTCCAAAGTCGCCATCATTAAGCCCAATATACCTATTCCAATGGCTCTTAACGAAGACATCAACAATGGCGACAATCATCCTGCCGGAAGCAAAATAGCCTTCATTATAACCCGTAATATTGAGTCTTATGATCAGATTTTCCTCCAAAAAGGTCAAGTGGT
Source organism: uncultured Saprospiraceae bacterium (assembly GCA_934699305.1). Lineage (GTDB taxonomy): Bacteria > Bacteroidota > Bacteroidia > Chitinophagales > Saprospiraceae > Parvibacillus. The sequence continues at coordinate 8,138 of CAKUWM010000047.1, forward strand.
CTATGCTACAGTAAAAAGAAGCAGTAAAAATAAAATAAGCATCCGCTTTCTCGAAATATATTCTAACGGTGGAACAAAATTGAAAAGCCTGAATCTCGATAACTTTGAAATTAATGTGGGGTCAGATAAGAAAGGCAAAGTATTCACGCCTGTCACATCGGCATATCAGAAAAATGTACAAATACAATAAATAAAAAGCTATGAAAAGAATATTTAAATACACATTATTACTCTATTTTCTTTGGTTATGGAACACTAATCTTGCGGCTCAGGACGGCTTTCAGGCGTCTGTAAATGAAGGATTTGGTATTCGGATTTCAGGTATGACAGAGCTTTGGAAAGGAAATATTATAACGGAGAAGATGATAACAGGGGCAGGTGTGGATATCACAGCTACTTACGGAATAAGTGAAAAAATAGGTCTCTATGGCAGTTTTCAACATATTTTTGGAACAAAGCTCAATCCTGTCGAAATAGGCTTTCTTATCTATACCAATAGGGTAAGCCATCAGAATCTAAAGGCAGGTTTGAGGTATGTCGGCGGATCCACTTCTTCTAAGTTCCGTTATACTGTTGAAGCAGGAATTCTAAAGCCAGTGTCGATTGTCCAGCTTTTTCAGGATCAATTTGATAATTATATTGACATGAGACTAAAGGGCATAGGCTTTTCTTTGGGGGCAGGTGCTGCTTATTTCGCCTCACCTTTTTTGTCTTTGGACTTGACAGCAGGATATGGAATCGGAAAATATAGCTCTTCGGAATTTCTTGGAATAAAATATAAAGAAAGTCTTCAATGGTCGCAATTGCAGATAACTCTTGGGGCGCATTATCATTTTGCCGGTCGATAAAAAGTGATGAATAACTACTTATCTAATATTTGAAAAATAACGCAATGAAATCAATTAATACATATTTCCTTTTGGGCCTATTATCCATTATCCTTTTTGGATGTAGCAAGCCGGATAAAGATTTTTCACTCATAGATCCTGCTTTTAAAAGGTGCCATCTATCTAAGGTGAGGTTTAATAATCAAACGTGGATAGAAGTGGTCTATAAAGACAATTCATCCTTTGAAATTGATAAAGTCTTATATTATCAAAATGGCGTCATCAGGGATGATTGGACAGAAACATATACCTATTCCAATGGTAAAATCTCATCCAGGTCGGATCAATACAGATCCATTTCTTATCAGTATAATGACCATGGAGATATATCCGTAATTCAAAACTGTAGTGGTAATTCTTGCTGTACCAGTACGTATAACTATGAATATAAAACCAATAACTTACCATTCAAAGTAACGACAATATGTGATGACGGTGATAGCGCTATTGAACAATTTGATTACACAAATATTGGAAACCGCTCCTATTATTATTTTTATCAGGACAAATCAGGAACAAGTGTAAGTTCTTACCAAAAGTTTGTCCAAAATTATATCAACCCACTTTATGAGATATACCCGAATGAAGTAGATTACTATCAAGATAGAATTGTAGAAGATTATAAGGAAAAAAAATTTAAAGAATACCTCATAGATGCAAGTGATTTGAAGCTGAAATATTATCCGGCTAAACTAACAGAAGAAATCAGCCAACTGCCCAACTTCACTCCTTTGGAAAACAATGTCTATACATTCGAATACGTGGGTTGTGATTGACGACTATTGTGTTCCTGGCGTGTGCAACTTTCGTTGAATTGTTCCGACTATGGCCGACAGTATTAGAGTTTACCATTGGTGAAAAATGTGCAAAAAATAATTTGTTATATACAAAAAATAAATTATTTACATATTATAAAAAAAATACATATATTTGCGGTACAAAATGGATCAATGCCAGCCAAAAAGGAAAAAAATACGATACATGCACCGAGGGTCAGAGCCTCTAATAGAAAGCGTGTTGCCAAGTCGGTAACATCGGTAACATCTATGGAGAAAAGGATTATCTTAGGGTCATCTGTCATCATTTTGATACTCATGGTAAGCCTCCATATTTCGGGATGTTTTAATGATTTGAAGGCATCCAAATTAAATAGAGACTATATCAACTTTCCTGAATTTGGGATTCATCTACCTACTTCATATAGCATACATGGATTTGACGTTTCTGTCCATCAGGGGCTGCTCAACTGGGGTTTGTTGGAAAAAGCCGAATCGGGCAATGTCAAGTTGGACTTTGTTTTTATTAAGGCTACAGAAGGGCGGACCAAAGTAGATCGATATTATAAACACAATTGGCAGCAAGCTAAGAACCATGGTTTTATAAGAGGTGCATATCATTATCTTTTGCCCAATAAAAGTGGTAAAGATCAAGCCAAACTATTTTTAAAAACGGTTGATTTAGAAGAAGGAGATTTTGTACCGGTGTGCGATATTGAAGTTACAGCCGGTGTGGATAAGGAGATGATTGAACAATGTGTCCAAGACTGGCTCGATACAGTGGAAGAGACGGTAGGGAAAAAACCTATTATTTACACTTCTAAAAAGTTTTACGAATCCTATCTTAGTGATTCTTTTTCGGATTATCCGCTTTGGATTGCACATTATTATGTGCCAGGATTGGATTTGGAAGACAATAATAAGTGGCATTTTTGGCAGCACAGTGACAAAGCCCGAATAAAAGGCATATCAAAGCGATTAGACTTCAATGTTTTCAACGGTTCCATGGATGAGCTTAATCTTTTCCGGATATAATATGAAGTGTTTTCCAATGTCAATATATGCATAATTCCTCATATTTATAGGGCATTGCAAAATGAAACTTTTGTGTACAACCCTTTGTTAGTAAAATATAAATACTCAACAAATTTGTGAAATCCTCAAAATAATAAAATATGAAAAATATTTTAGCGAACCTGCTCTTTCTAATCTTAACAACTTTTATCATCTCTGCTTCCTCCTGCCACAAAGAAGATCCTGTACCTGACCTCGTTCCCATCACCACCTCGGGAGCGAATACGATGGGATTCTATCTCGATGGGATACCAATAAATATCACAGGCGAATATGGTGGTTTTACGCCGAAAGGAGTAACAGGTGGTATCTTCGAAGGAAGAATTCTATATATATTAGGTGGAGGAGGGGAGCCACGAAGCTCTCTTACTATTTATATACCACTTGATTCTTTAGATCAGAATAATGAATATGTTTTGAACAAGGGTATATTTCATAACGATGAGGTTTTGTTGATAGATAATGCACCTTTGGGAGGGAATATGTATCAATGTGACTCCCTTCATGCCGGAAAAATAAAAATACTCAAAATTGCCCAAAACATGGCAGCCGGCACTTTCTACTTCGATGCTGTGAATTCTGAGACAGGTAAGGTCATCCATGTCACCGATGGTCGATTTGACATAAAGTTTTTTTAATCAAATAAAATCACATACATATTAATCATCGGGACATCTTGTACATTTGACCATATCGAGTATAGGGAAATGAACATTTTATTCGTTATATTGGTTAAACTCATTATTTATCTGACCCAAATTTTATAATCTTGAAAATACATTTGATAGCAATAGGTGGCGCCATCATGCACAATCTGGCAATGGAGCTCCATGACAATGGACATATCGTTACTGGTAGTGATGATGCAATATTTGATCCGGCTTTAAGCCGTCTAAGAGAGAAAGGCATTCTTCCTCCGTCTATGGGATGGGATACACAGAGGATTCATCCGGGTCTTGACCTTGTTATCTTAGGTATGCACGCCCGAAAGGATAATGTCGAACTCTTGAAAGCACAGGAACTAAATCTAAACATACAGTCTTTTCCGGAATTTATGTTCCATCATGCTATGGATAAAACACGTGTTGTTATAGCCGGAAGCCATGGAAAGACAACGACAACATCTATGGTTCTTCACCTTCTCAAGACTGCTAAGATGGATGCAGACTTCCTTGTCGGTGCACAATTAGAAGGATTTGGCAACATGGTCAAGCTCTCGAATGCGCCAATAGCCGTATATGAAGGCGATGAATATACGGCTTCTCCAATCGACCTTCGCCCCAAATTTATGCAATATAAGCCGCATATCACTGTAATTACCGGTATCGCATGGGATCACATCAATGTGTTTCCAACCCATCAACTCTATAAACAGCAGTTTGAATTGTTGATAGATGACACTTTAAGCCGTGGTACTCTAATATATTATTCCGGAGACAAGGACTTAAAAGAATTAGCTGATGCGCATTGCGGCAAGAAAATAGAATACCGCGCTTTACAATATCAAGTCAATGCAGATGGATGTTGTATTTTGATAAATGGTCAAAGCATTCCTGTCAACTTCTTTGGCAATCACAACTTTGAAAATATGAGTGCTGCCTATCAGGTCGTCCGCCAGCTTGGCATGAGTGATGAGCAATTTATGGAAGGTGTTAGGACAATGCCCGGCCCTGCACGAAGACTTGAAGTCATAAATCACCAGCAGGATCACATTACATATTTTGACTTTGCCCACGCTCCATCTAAAGTCGATGCTACCGTAAAGGCTGTCAGAGAAAGACATCCCGATAAGAGGTTAATAGCGGTATTAGAGCTTCACACCTTTTCCAGTCTGAACAAAGATTTTATCCCTCATTATGCACATACATTGGACAGTACTGATGATGCTATCATCTTTTATAATCCTGAAACTGCATTGGCAAAGCGCATGGAAATAGCCGAACCCGCATTTCTCGTAGATGCTTTCCAAAGAAAAGATATCCGTGTCATCATGCAGACAGATGAACTCAGGACGACATTGAACGACATTGACAGACACAACAGTGTATTGCTCATTATGACGAGTGGCAACTTCGGTGGTATTGATGTCCGCAAAGAGTTGGGATCATTACAGCAATAAACAACTTAATCCGGGAATACTCAAATCGATATTATTGCTTTTAAGTAGGCTCTCGTACTAAGAGCTGAAATCCATTGCCATGGATGTTGACTATTTCAATATTCTCGTCTCTTTTGAGGTATTTGCGCAACTTGGTAATAAAGACATCCATACTTCTGGCAGTGAAATAATTGTCTTCTCCCCATATTTTTGTCAAGGCTTCAGAGCGTTCTAAGACATTGTTCTGTCGCTTGCAGAACATTCTAAGCAACATCGCTTCTTTGGGAGATAGCTTTTCCTCGTCACTCTGATCAGGTGTAAAGGTTAAGATGCGAAGCGGATAGTTGAAAGTGTACTTGCCAATTGTGTAAGTTGTCATTTCGTCTTCTTGCTCCGCCTTGGGAGCGCTTCGCTTGAGCAACGCCTGAATCCGGAGTAACAATTCTTCTGAAGAAAATGGTTTGGTGATATAATCGTCGGCACCGACTCTAAAACCTTGTAAAATATCTTCTTTCATGTTTTTTGCAGTCAAAAAAATAATCGGCAAACTGTTATCTTTTTCTCGAATCTCGCTTGCCAAGGTAAGTCCATCTTTTCTAGGCATCATGACGTCAAATATGGCGAGATCATACTTCATTTTGCGATACAATTCCATACCGGACACACCATCTTTACCAAGGTGAACTTCATAATCATTCATCTCGAGGTAACTCTTTAACACATCACCAAAATTCTGGTCGTCTTCAACCAATAATATCTTCTGTGTATTTGAACTCATATATATCTTTTAAAGGTTTATATTTCTTA
>CAKUWM010000048.1 GCA_934699305.1 uncultured Saprospiraceae bacterium
TACCGTCTCTGTCTTAGGCTCTACATTGCAGTGTAGGCCATCGACACAACCGTTGGAGTCGATCTTCATCAGGAAGTGCTTGTAGTCAGTTCTTCTCTTAAGTATTCCATCGATCCTGACCGTATCATAACAGGTCACATCTCCCGACACATATAATCCGCCATCATCAGCAGCTACCATTCCGCCGCTTTTGGCATAACTTATATTATAATAACCAATTTCAAGCGTATCAAACCGCTGCCACAAGATCTTACCGTCCTCCCTGAACTTGACCGTGCTTAATATCATAATATTAATTGAATCCAACGATGGATAAATATCACGAATATCAGCTGTCTTAGCTCCTACCTGACCATAAGCAAAATAGGCACCGTCAGAGGATGGAACAATATTAACGACTGCTGTCATCATATCCGGCAATCCTCCCATACTAAATGTCCACACCTTATTAAAATCCTGATCAAAATGTGAAATATTCTTTGAAAATATATAACCACTAACGTCGTTACCAAATACATCTGAATTACTTAATAAAAATTTATTATCACCTGTACTCAAGATGTTATCAAAAATAACTTCTTTCATAGAAATATTTTGCTCAATTAAGTTCATTTGATTTAAGGCTGTATCTGTTAATACTATTCTATCTTTTCCATTATCACGGTGTGAAAATACAAATTCATTTCTTTTGCTATTATATTCAAATGACCTTAATTGTTCAATGTTTGGAATTACTTCCTTATCAATTGAATTCAAGTCATTATTAATTTTATATAAATACGATATATAATCCCCTGACTTCCCCTCTACACCTGCAACAACTATTTTATTATTCCAATACATCAAATTTATTGGAATAACATTCTTATAGTCTTGTTCTGAATATATTATTTTCTTATTAATTAAATTAAGTTGTACATCAAACATTAATATTTCTAATTCCTTTTCTAACGAGTTGGTATAGACTGTAACAAACGATTGATCCGATATTGGGACAATATTGGGGATATACAATACACCATAAAGAGAAATCAGATAAAAAGCATCAGAGTCATTAAAGTATTTATAATTAATTAACTCTCCATCCATATTACTTTTAAATAGTATTATATTTTGTTTCGGAGGCAATGAAAAGGTGTCCCAAAAGATACCTGTACCAATGATTTCGTCGTCGATCTTGCACAGCCCATTCACATTCCCGTATTCGCTTTTAAAGTCATAATACTTTAAAAAGCTTTCCTGTGCACTCAGAGTGGAAAATATAATAACACTAAAAAAAGTGAGTATAAGTCTCATACAAATGTATATTTTTTTAAAGTGGGAATCACTCTATTTCAGAGATGGCTCCCCTTATCAAATCTATTTGAAGATCATAAATGATGCTTTGACCATCTTTCCATCATTCCGACGTAAAGTTACATAATACTGGCCGGATGGCTGACCGGACAGATTGAGCTGAATACCCTGCTCATCACCGGCAAGCGACCTGATGGCAACTACTTCTCCCAGCGTATTGTACACCGTAAGCATTCCTTTTGTTACTGCCATCCCCGGATCGACAGTCACAATACCAGTGGTAGGATTGGGATATACAGTCATCTTCCCTGCATCAGATGGAAAAGAAGGCTGCACCGACAGTACCGTCTCCGTTTTGGGCTCTACATTACAATGAAGGCCATCGACACAGCCGTTGGAGTCGATCTTCATCAGGAAGTGCTTGTAGTCAGTTCTTCTCTTAAGTATTCCATCGACCCTGACAGTATCATAACAGGTCACATCTCCCGACACATATAGGCCGCCATCGTCAGCAGCTACCATTCCGCCGCAATGGGCATAACTTTCATTAAAATAGCCTGTCTCCAATGTGTCAAAACGCTGCCATATAATTTTACCGTCATCTCGAAACTTAACCGTACTGAAAATCCTTATGTCGAAAGAATCCCTACCGGGATCAGCGTCGTTTATATCCGATGTCCTGATACCTATTTGTCCATAAGCAAAATAGGCGTCGTCAGAGGATGGAATAATATCAGCTACAGCTGCCATTTGACCTGGTATTCCACCCATTCCGAATTTCCATTGGGTGTTTACCATGGAATCACGTTTTACAATATTAAGAGAAAAGTTTTGGGTACCATTCAGGTTGTAGGACGTACTTAAAAAGCCTCCATCAGATGTATATCTTATGCGTTCATGATATACATCTGATAATCCGTTTTTAAGTTTTATTTCCTTAAGTGTTTTAAAAGCCGTATCTGTAATTAAATATTTATCACCATTATTAAATTCTGAGAATAGAAATTTACTTTTCACCAAATTTAAATCCAGAGCCCTTATGCTATTTAGGGTTAAAATATTTTTTTTAGATTCAAAGTTTAAATTACTGTCATATATATATATATAACTTTTATTATTAGATTGGTGACCGGAATATTCTGACGCACCAATAATGAGTTTTTCTTTATATATTAATAATTTGATAGGAAATATGCTTGAAGGTTGTATATTTGGTTCTATGATATTTTTATATTTTAACATAAAATCAACGTTAAATTGTAATATCTCAGTAGATTTTTTCGAAAAATTGTTATATAAAATTACAAAATCATTATTAATCACTTCTATGCATGGAAAGTATAATGCTCCGGTAGTAGAAATGATATACATGGAAGTATCCTCATGAATAAAATCTTTTTTTAATAAATTCCCCTTTAAATCACATTTGAATAAAAATATATTATGCCTATTTGGTTTATATGATGTATCCCACGCAATACCTGTTGCTATAATTTCATTATTGATTTTACACATACCATGAATATTTCCATATGGAGTTTCTAAATTATAATATTTAATAAAACTATTCTGACTACTCATAGTAGAGTATATAATACAAAATCCTAAAAATAGAAACTGCTTCATGGCTCAATTAATTAATTTTAGAGACACTCTAAAAAGTACCACTAATAGTAAAAATTAAATATTATCTGACTAATATAAAAGATTCTTTGACAACCTTGCCGTAATCCTTGTATAAAGATACGTAATACTGACCGGCTGGCTTACTGGACAAGTCAAGGTGGTGGAAGTGCTGATTGTTATCAATCTCAATACTCATCACTGCTTCGCCCAGTGTATTGTAAACTGTAAGTATTCCACCTGTTACAGTCATTCCAATATCGACCATCACGATTCCAGTGGTCGGGTTGGGATACACAACCAACTTGGGTTCAACCTTGATTGCCTGACGTTCCTCCGAATAGCGGAAATTTACACTGCCTACCCAGAAATACGGATCGTAGAACTCTCCTCTCGATATCTGGAAGGAAGTGGCTATAGATCGCATATAGCCCGATCCTGATGTATATGAAGTCAATAACGATGACGGAGTCAGACCCGGCTGGGCAGAACTGATCAGACCGAACAGCGTCTTCTGTGTATTGTACTTTGGAACATCTATCAAACCGCTGAAGCGCGTACCGATGGCATTGATCACGGAGGTAGCCGTGACGCCCTGGCCCATATTGCGGTACACATCGGCAGCGTACCAGTCGCCTGCTGGGGTATTGAGCTGCAACGCCCACGCAGCTACAGAATCGAGATAATTGTGCAGGGTATCATTGAGCATATAACGGATTACATCACCAGCCTGGTCGGTCAGCAATGATTCGTAATACCTGCGCTCCGCCAATGATGGATCTTGAGTACGGGCAAGCAGATCATGGTATGACGTCTGGGTGGAAGCATATACCAGCTTAAGCCCTGGTAGCTCTGTCCCGCCATTGAGAAACATGATATCCGGTACTTTAGTGGGTGGTGTAAGGCATGGGCTTTCGCAATATTTCTGTAAGCATCCATTATTTTCACGAGCTATAGGTATTATCTGAAAGTAATACAAAGGTGTTTGCGGTAAGGAATTCTGGTTAAAGTAATAGTTCCTCCAACTTAAAGGATTTGAACTTGTACCATAGTTTTGGAAATCACTATTGTTTAGCTCGTTTGAGTGACTGAAGGTATTACCGGCAGCCTTATAAACCGGACCGCCGTCAGCCCACCCTTGCTGCTGGCTTACGATATCACCCGTTGCCGGCATGATGAAGTCACCGTATGTGTTGCTATAGTTGGTATTACAGTTATATACCAGTCCGTCAATACCCGTTTCCGAAGCGTTGATTCCATTGGCAATATTGGCGTATGTCAGGCCGCTGTAGCTGTTGCGTCGGAAGATTCTGTTCTGCACATCCATGTGCTGCGCGATGGTGCCATAGGTATCAGGCGAGTTACCGGTAATTTTCACAAAAGTATTTTCTTCAAATATAAGGTTGAGTGTCTGTGATTCAAACATGATTCCAACCTGCTTATCGGAAGAAACTGATTTATCAGGTAAGTTGCCCATCCTGAACCGGTTAAATAACACTGTGCCAAAAGAAGTATTATTGAGCAAGCCTCCGTAATAACAATCTGTAAAATACGAAGACATAATCATAAATGGATTACTTCCCCGATCTTTACCTACATACACTCCATATCCGAGCCCTGTAAAAAAGTTTTTAATATATGAATCACATTCGTAACTCGGCGAATTATTCAATACGCATCTTTGATCCAGAGTAAATCCACCGTCGGTCGATTTTATTCCGTATCCGTAATCCTGTATCCCGGACGGTGAAAAAGGTGTACGAGTATTCGTAAAGGTACATCCGTATATCCCGATGCCTTTTACACTTCGCAGATTGATATGAACAAATGCATTCTCTGCAAACGGATAATTATGATCCGTAATAAAGCTGCATGATCTGAAGATTGCTGAATGAAACTTATTTTCATTTGGGAGGTATGGCTGGATATCAACCCCCGTTTTACAGTTTTTGATAGTTAGACCTTCACAAAGAGTTTTACCACCTACATCTGAAATTTTAGGTCCGTATAATTTTATTCCCATGTGAGCATTTTCAATTACAGAACCCGAGTAAGCCAGCAGGTTACCTTTTTTGACTATCCCGGAAATGATTTTATCTCCCTGTACTTCAATTCCGGCCCACGATGTATTACATCCATTCTTAATCATTCCAAAGAGTTTTAATTCTCCTCCCGGCTCAACAATAATCATGGCATTTTCATTCATTTTAACGGTAGATGAAGAATTGATAGTTAAGGATGCGCCATCTTGAATCCGAATATTGCCAATAACATTATAAGACGAGCTCGCCCATGTTGAGTCTGAAGATATTATATTGTCAGATCCATAATGATTACCACTAATATAGGTAGTAGTTGGAGCGACAGCAGCAATATTAGCAGGGCTAACTAAAGACAATCCGGCATATTGGATTGTAAAGCGCATCAGGGCTATCTGTCCATTGGTATATTTTTTGAGGCATCCACCAGTATTATGTACCATAAAATTATCTCTTTGGATGGGATTGTCGCCATTTGGACAATGGTTAGTCCATCCACAGAGACTGTCTTCTGTATAATTATTGCTAAATATGTATGTATCGCACACCCAGTCTCCTTCTGTCAAACAATCTTCTTCCGCATGACACTCTATTTCAGGAGAATCGGGAAAATTACCAGGGCCATTCAAATGATTAAGTCCGAAAAAATGTCCCAGCTCATGTGTTAGGAGATCAGCGAAAACACCTGCTTGATTTGGGAAGTTTATTTTATTATCAAAGCTTGATCTATGTGTATAATAATGCCCATCAATTTTATTACTTTCGTAATACTGAGCCACTGTTACTGCATTAGGATAACAATCAATTAAGTCCTCAAAAACAAATATATTCAAATATTTCTTGACGTCCACTTGTACGAATTAATAAGGTTCTGACCGTTGCTTTGATTGGCACAGTCAAAATTCGGATTATAGACTGAAATTCTTTCTATTCCGTTATAACAACTTCCATTAGGGGATACTGTTGCTGGGACAAATCGTATTTTAGTGTCTGAACCAAGTGGATTTGCAAAGTTTTCATTTATATATTTAAAAAATAAAAAGACCGTTTCATCTGAAATAAAAGAACTATCCCGCTTAGCAAACTCATGAATAATAACAGGAACATAATATTCAGTTGTTTTGTCAATGGAATTGTTTGTAACCGCAATGACATAAGCATCTCTGAATTTTGCTCTTCTGGCCAATTCTTCAGTTGTTGTTTCCGGTGTTATATATTCACAATCATAATTTTGTGATAGTACCTCACCGGTAAAAAATATCGCAATAAGCCAAGCTATGATATTTAAATAATTCTTAAATTTTGTTTTCATACAAATTGATTTACGTTATTAAAGATGAAAATTTATCTATAGATCAAATTTTATTCCTCCTGCCACCTCACATTATCCAACTATTCTAAAACAATCTTTTAAAAGGCTTATACTTTATTAATTTATAATTTTTGATTATAGCGTATTAAAACCCTTTTTTATCAATCAAGGACATTCATATTAATACATAATTTTTGTGTATAAAGTTTCAAGTTGTCATTGTTTTTTTAAAAATCATTAACATTATTTGCGAATGATTCTTATTGGTCATAAAAATAGACTATTTTTTTATGATATTACCGGTCGTATTGATCCATGTGTGTATAACAAATTTCCCTAATGACTTCATTATTTTCCCCCTCTAATACTAATATAATAAATGGAAACTATTCCCTCAGACATCGTCGAATCTGTGGATTATGTAGTTTCTTGAACCCAAATTCCGCATTAGACAAATACGGAATCGATGTACGAATCGTTTCAATGGTTTACAGAAACCATTGAAACGATTCGTACATCGGGATTAACCCTCTTAATCAGCATTAGACGGTTTTACAAAACCTTTACTGCCGACTTCAGGATTAAAAGACATTTCCTACCTTTTCTGCAGTGTGATACAATTATTTTAAAAAATCTCGAATAGCTCTATTCACTTCATCTGCTTTTTCAAATTGTGCAAAGTGACCGGCATGTTTTATCATCTCCAACTTGCCATTCTTAATTTGGCTGGATCCCTGTTTGGCATATTTTTCTGTTTTTCCACCATTGAGATATCTATTGGGAATGAGGTTGTCATTTTCGCCAAACATCGTCAGTACAGGCTGATTGAGTATCTTCAAGTCATCAAATACCGGAAAATCCACCATTGCTTTGACACCCTGTGTGACGTGATAGCAATAATCTTGAAAGTCCTTAGCAGAGCGAATGGCTATACGGTCATCGACCATAAACTGTGCATCGTCAGGCATATTATAAAAATTGTAAGCGTAATTGACTCTAATCTGCTCAACAGTTGTCAACCGCACTCCGTCCACTGACATAGCCTCTCTAAACCATTGACGCTGACCTTTATTGAAAGTTTCAAACCCGGCAGGTGCAACTAATATCAGCTTTTCGACGAGTTCAGGATACTTCAAAGCAGTAGATATCGCTATCTGTCCACCCATTGAATGGCCTGCCAGCACAATCTTGTTGATGCCTTTCTTTTGACAAAATTCATGGATTACATCGGCAAAGAATTCCATAGACACACTGTAATTGCCTTTAGATGACTTTCCATATCCGGGCAAGTCGATGGCTATACATCGATATGAATCCTTTAAATCTGCCATATTCTTCTTCCAGGCAGGAATATAAGACGCTAATCCATGCACAAACAAAATAGTTTGTTGCCCTTCCTTGGTGTCCAAATAGGCCAATTTAATTTCATTCGACAAATCGGCATACTCTACCGACATTCCATAGTCTAAGTCATTCATAGCCGATACAGATAAATTTCGTTGCAATGAAGCGCATGATGTCACTCCCATTAATATCAAAACCAATCCTAAACATCCAAAAAATCGATTTGTCATTTGTACTTGAATGTATTTTGTAAATTTCAAATTTTTCATCGCCATACAATTAAAACATTAACCATTTGATACATACAAAGCCAAGCCAAGGATTGACCGGGCGTGTCTGCCTACCGCCATTGACGGAAGGCGAATCGTAGAAATTGCCCAGTCCCATATACGCAGCATGCGCTTCAACAGTAAGAAATGCTCCAATATCATAACCCACCTTTGCATTGGCCTCCCATCCCATAAAGTTTCCACCGGCAGTAGGTTGAACCATAGAGGTCGCCCCGGCAAAGCCTATCTTTGAATGTAGCTTATTGGGGATCAAATCCTTGTTAAAATTGATTGTTCCTCCTGCCACTCCATAGCCAATATTTGAAATGTCAGTAACAGCACCGACAAAGCGATTGACAACATTGCCATGTGGAAAGAGAATATAAGCGCCACTTCCGACAAATATAGCTGCAGGACTTCCCCATGTATTAGCAGTAACAACACCCGAATACTTGCCATCATTGATTCCATTGTCATCACCGGTCGTCATGAGGGCATCGACCGTAATGGCATCTCCCGTGGTCTGCCCATAGCGATACCCTGCTTTCAAGTTGGCCGTAAGCCCACCGATAGATACCGTTTTTTTGTATTTGTTTTCAGATTTTTCTAACTCACTGATATTACCTACATTATAATTGAAAAATCCGGTTAATAAAAACCGATCCAACATCATATCTTCATTGCGCGAAAAATAACCGCCCAACCAAGCGACATCCATGTGATAGTTATTGCTTGCCAATGGAAAGCGATAAGTTCCATTATATTGGGTCAACGGGCTGGATGGTCCTTGTCCAAGGATAGACACTCCCCCTCTACCACTGGAGCGATCGCGTACGACATAGACAGAAGCGCCTGCATTCCACAGTGGAGACAGTGTCTGCTGATGATTCAGCTCAAACATGGTTACGTCATCATTGACCTCCACATTATTTTCGTAAAACTTGTAATAACCGGCCTTTGTTTTGCTGTAATCCCTTTGATATCGAGTACTTACACCTACTGCATCGGTACCGAAAAATGCAAGCCGGTAGCCGGTCTGCATAAACTTATCTACGGTAGATCGATATAGATCGTGTGGCGTATCAAACATCCGTTGTAACCCTATATTGACTGTCCAATACTTAAACGGAGCCAACTCTATTTCTAAGTTTTGCGTCTGAATATTAACCTGATCGGCAGAAATAGCGGAACCTTGATTTCCTCCTGTACCATAAGCCACATCGCCCCATGTCCAGTCGATTTCGAAAGATGCCCTAAGGGTAGCTTTTCCATCAAAGATTCTTGGAGTATATACAAAGAAGGGTATGGCTCTCTGCTCGGCATAAAATGCAGTAAGACTATCAGAAGTAGAGGTTGTATTAGAGCCAAAAAGACGCCCTACAATCTGACCTTTGAGAAAGTCGTTTTGTGGATACATATTCATGGCAACGCTCTGCTGGTAAAAATATACAAAGGCTTGCAATTCTTTATTAGCCTTAGTAGGCACTTCCCGATCAAAGCCTCTGAAACCTGCGCCATTCAACTCCTGCGCCTTAGACCTTGTAGCACAAAGTAATAGAATGACGGGTATCACTATCGTAAAAAGCCGGACAATGCTTCCATTGAAGTAGCATCGGTCCGGCTTTAAAATTCTTTCAGGCATGTCTGAAATTATCTTCTAACAAAATTCTGAACAACATTGGTACCAAATGCACCACCTGCTGTACTACCAAATCCACCTGCTGCTGTAGGCGGAGCAATCCCCAAAGAAGGCTCTGTCTGTACAACTTCGTACTTCATAGTCTTATTGTCAGCAGAGACTTCAAATATACCCTCTGCCGTAAGCGCTGTAGGCGAAGTCTGGTTTAACTTAATAGTATAAATATTGCCAACACCCGACTTAGTCTGAACATAAGTTCCTGTAAGGACAACCTTTGCACCATCTTTGTATTGATCGACCGTATAAGTTAAATCAGTCTTAAAAGTTGTGCTTATAGAATCTGCAAAACTCGCCAAAACGGGTGCGACCGGATGAGAAAACCAAGTACCCTGCGTACCTTCAAGGCATGCGCCACATGCGCCACCGCAATCGATTCCTGTTTCATCCTGATTTTTGATACCATCAGAACAAGTACCTTTGTTGTCTTCTTTTCCACAACTAGCTACCATCAATGCCAAGCAAAGGAAAAGAACATTAAATAAACTAAATTTTTTCATGACTTACAATTTATTGTTTTTAAGTTTGATTATGAATAAAATGATTTTAATTTTTTTCGATCTATTTTGCCGCTCTCCGTCTTAGGGAGCTCGTCCACAAATTTATAATATTTAGGAATTTTAAATTTTGCCAAATGTAATTGACAATGCCGCATTATGGTTGACTCATCAAGACTCGCATCCGATGCTACGACAAATGCCATGCCTACCTCACCCCACTTTTCATCTTTTACACCTATGACAGCACATTCCTTTACCAAAGGTATTTGGGTCAACACTTTTTCGATTTCAGCAGGGTAAACATTTTCAGCCCCTGAAATGAACATATTTTTTAGCCGATCCACAATATACAAATAATTCCCTTCCTCTCGAACCACGATATCCCCGGTTTTAAACCACAGTCCATCATCAGAAAACGCCCTCTTCGTTTCTTCTTCATTATTCCAATAGCCCGGAGTCACCATAGGCCCTTGTAGCCATAACTCTCCCGGCATATTAAAGCCTACCTCCTCGCCTTCTTCATCTATGACGCGTGTATTGACGTAAAAGTTAGGCCTACCGATACTTCCTTTTTTTCGAATAGCGTCATCCTGATGTAGTGACGTCAGATTAGGTCCTACCTCTGTCATACCGTAACCTTGACGAATAGCTACTCCTTTTGCATCATACCGTTCTATAAGCGGCACAGGCATCGACTCCCCACCGACAATGATATAATCCAATTGTGACAAATCTGCATGCTCAAAATGACCATCCTGCGCCATAAAAGCGAGCATTGTAGGCACTCCCATAAAAATTGTGCATCTATGTTGCTCTAACGCCTTCAGGGTAAATGAAGCTTCAAATTTTTTTGATATATGTACCGTGCCACCGTGATGCAATATAGGAAGCAATAGTACATTCCATCCACCGGTATGAAAGGGTGGCATAACATTGACCGTGATGGTTTGTGTATTGATAATCAGACTTATTGATGTGTTGATGCTATTCCAGAATGCCATCTTATGCGTATAAATGACACCTTTGGGTTTACCTGTCGTGCCGGAAGTGTATATTAAGAACAAAGCATCATCCTCATTCATTATCGGCTTGGTTTCAATTTCAAAAGATTCCTTTATACTTATGCCTTCCATCGGAAAGGACAAGTCCTCAAAATCTTTTTCTATCAAACTTCTGAAACGTCGCCCGTACAATATAATGGTAGGTTCAGCATCTCGAAAAATACCACTCAGCTCCGTCGATGCCAGCCTGTAATTGACGGGCACAAGAACAAATCCATACTTCTGACAAGCAAACATCAATGCAACATAAAAGTTAGACATTTCTTCCACTACGACAATGCGGTCGCCTTTAACAAGGTGAAACTTTGAAACTAAGGTATATGCCAACTTCTCGGCAAGGGCATTAAGTTCACCATAAGTTAGGCTCGCACCATCCTCCAACTGGCTTACAGCAACGTTATTTGGGCTATACAATGCCCATTTACTCATCCAGTCATGTTGCCACATCCTCGCCATGCTTACATTTTATACAAAGAAACTCCAAATGCCAATCCACCACCTGAGCCAATAAAGGCTACAATTTCACCCTCTTTTACTTTTCCCGACTCCATCCATTGGCCGAAAGCCATCGGCAGACAAGCCGATCCTGTATATCCATACTCGTGCATGATGGTTGCTGCTCGCTCACGAGACACATCAAGCCTTGACATTGTTTCAAATATCGTGTTTATATTAATCTGGGTAAAGAAATAATGATCGACGTCATTCGCCGAAAGTCCATATTTATCTAACAACTCCGTCAACATTTTAGTCCACATATCCGGATTAATTTCTGGTGGTATCTTCTTGACGAACTTCAACTTATGATCATTATTTTCAATAGCTTCTACCGAAACCGGATGCTTAGTCCCACCATAATAGATTCCCATCCACTCATTATATTGCCCGTCGGTCGCCAGCTTTGATCCGATCATACCTGTATCACCTTCACTTGTGCTTAATATGACAGCACCTGCGCCATCCGCAAATAACGTAACTGTCTTCTTATCATGAAGGTCAACATATTTACTCATGGCATATACACCGGCTACTACCACATATTGATATTGATCATCCGCTTGAATATACTTGCTCCCCACATCCAATGCTGTCACAAAGCCGGCACACGCTGTATTGAGATCAAAGGTGCCTGCATTTTTCAAGCCAAGTCTATCTTGCACAACGGATGCCGTCGAAGGGGATATAAATTCAGGTGTGTCAGTAGCTATAATAAGCAAATCAATCTGTTCCGGTAGCAGACCCGCATTTTCTATAGCTTGTCTGATAGCTGCTTCTGCCAGATCGGCTGAACTTTCATCAGGGCTACACCATCGACGATTATATATCTGCACTTTATCTTTTAACCAGGTATCAACATCCTCTCCCAACAACTCATTGAAATATTGATTGGAAACAATCTGTTCCGGAGCATACCACCCGGAGGCAATTATCTTGGCATTTCTTTTCATATACTTAATTTCTTTTTGCGGTCAACCATTAAAAAGATGATTCCAGTCATCAGAGATGCTACAATGGCAATAGCAGATGCAACAGCCGGATTGCGCACTTCTCCCGTCGTATATGGTGTCAATCCCAAGTAATATACGCTAAAATGCACCACTATTGCAACGATTGAAGATGCAATGACGGCAGATTTTGGAGCGTCTTTGACAAATATACCAAACAAAACAGGGATAAATGCTGAAGAAAAAAAAGCATACACACCATTTTGAGCCAAAATACCCACACTTAAATTAGGACTAATGAGCTGGTTGTAACTTATTATAGCCGTGATAACCGCTAATCCAATGATAACCTTGCGATTGACTTTGTTGAGATCCATATTATCGGCACGCTTACCCAAGATGGGGCGCACGAGATCTTGTGTTATAGTGATGGAAAGTGACTGAATTAGAGATTCAAGCGTGGACATTCCCGCAGCCAATAGCCCAAAAATAACCAAAACGCCTGCTCCCGTGGAAAAACGCTCTACAACATAGGTGGACATTATACCATCTAATGGCAATGGCTTACCTTGAAACATCAAATCTGGAAACATCATCCTGCAATAAAACCCGGCTAATAAAACCGAAAAGAAAACAATCAAAACTATAATAGCATAAATCAAATAGGCATTAACAGACTTCTCCGACTTGAGCATAAGTGACTTAGTGATGATGTGGGGTTGACATACTATGGCAATGCCGACAATGAAATTGCAGAAAATCACCTCAAACCAATCCCTGAATAATGGGCTGGATGGATTGTAAGCCTTAGTCAATGCCGGATCAATAGAATTTAAGGTATTCACATAGTCCATTATGCCCCCTTCGAAAAATCCAAAACCCGACGTTATTAAAATTATGGATACTATGAGCATGATGACTGCTTGGATAAAGTTGGTATATACCAATGAATTAGCACCACCAAAAAGCATATAACCAAATACAAAGACTACTATTCCAATCAAGCCCTAGACCTCTCCGACGCCTATTGACGAACTTATAATCTTGGTCAAGCCTACAC
>CAKUWM010000049.1 GCA_934699305.1 uncultured Saprospiraceae bacterium
TGTGGCTAATAAATGGGGATAGGTATAGCCACCATCCACTGATAAGAGAATATCAACTGATTTGCAATTGACCGGTCCCTTATCTGTGCTTGCCACATCCCATGAGATTGAAACGGATTCTCCGACATACCATGTTATATATTCTTGATTGGGGTACGTTACAACAAAAGGACCTTTCGTTTTATCCACCGTTATGTGGTTGGTTTTTTGAACGTGTTTTGCTCCGCCATTTTTATCTTCTCTTACAGTGAGAATAAAGTTCATCTCTCTATTGACGCCGGGGAGTACCTCCCAAACATTATTTGTATTTGTTACGATGTATTCAATTTTCGGGAAAGTCCTTATTCCACTTGAATCTGCAAAATATGATCGGAATAGAGGACCTTTTGTATTGGTTTCTTTGGGTGGTTGGACTTCAGCTATCTCACTATCCAATTGATCCCAGCGATAAAGCAAAGGAGCGTCTCCGGTGGCTTTCGCTTTTAATTCAAATGGTGTTTTTATAGGAATTGTAAAATCACCACTGGACGATATAATGGTTGGAATTGCTCCCGGTAAGTCAGTTTTGGTGGCACATGAATTACCTAATCCGTTGACAATAAATTGACCCATCTCCTTGATACTGTAACCGTGAAAATATGCATCACTGTGTTCCTGGACATTAGGTGCACATATCCCGGCATAACCCATTATAGTAGATGCACTACCGGGCTCAAATGATGCAGTCAAATCCCTGTTACATGCATTATTTTGGGTATGGGAGCCGCTGAGTTGATGACCTACCTCGTGTGCAACATAATCTATGTCAAAAGGGTCGTTGATAGGGCTTCCGGAGCCTGTGCCTCCCCATGCTTTTCTATATATGTCGCAAACGACGGCATATCCTGCCAATCCTCCGCCACCGGTACTAAAAATATGGCCGATATCATAATTGTCTGTACCTATTCTTGTATCACATTCAATTTGATTCTGTTTGATTTGCATGTTTACATCATCATTGTCGTATGGATCTGAAAGCGGGTCAAGATTGATTAAAGTATCTGTATTGGAAATTATTTCAAACCTAACTGCAAATTGATGCTCGTAAACAAAGTTTATTCGATTAATTGTCGTATTCATGGCAGAAAGAACATTCTCTACTGTCCCACCGTGAAATTGAGCGTATTCTCCGGTACACGAAAGTGCCATTCTGTAAGTTCGAAAGTTATTGTCTGACAGTCTTTGATTCACGTTTGTTAATTCCGGATTATGATTTTCATCAAAGTGGCATGTTAAAGATTCATCCCTGTATGCGTCATTACGATCATAAACCAAATAAAGGTTAAGGTTATTGTCATAAGCAGGATCAATATAAGTTGTTGAATTATTATTGTTTATAATTGCATGAAATCCTTGATATGTGATGTCTATTCTCCCATAAATGGAAGGATTGGTTTTACTTTGAATGAGATAATTATTAATTCCGGGGTATTTTAAATGTAATTGAGGGGAGATCGAATTGGTTTGGATAACCTCAAACTCTTCAAATTTTCCATTTGTTAAAGGGAGGGATAATGAGGTATTATTTGAATTGCGTTGAAACTCATTAGGAATATCATGCAAATTGATTCTCATTGCCTGTATGTCAAGCATATATAAATCTGATACAGTGGTAGATATACGATATTGTGCCCTTGGTGAATGAACTTGTTTTACCCATAATTTTGATGTTTGGCAGATTACAGAGGTGGACAAAAGGCATAAGGAAAATAAGTAAAGTACTCGCACGGTATATAGTTTTTGATTTTTTAAGGGAGAAAATATTCTAAATTTTAGAGGGATGAGTTATTCTATTTTTATAACGAACTAAAATATTTTTAGCTATCATTTTAGACAATTGTTTTTCTATACCTTTATGAAGGATCAAATAAGATTGGTCAAATTCAAATTTTTCCAGAATAATCACTTCACTTCCAATGTGAATATTTTGTGTATCTAAGTATGAAATAAATGAATCTTCATGGTTGATGATACCGACAATAGTTACTTGTTGACCAAAGCTTACCTCTGTTAAAGGATATTGTGAGCGAAGAATAAACTTTCCGTTTTTGTCCGGAATGGGGTCTCCATAAATGTCATATTTGGGCGAATCAAGTTTCTGTTCGATTTCGTCTATAAGCTTATCAGATTGGATGTGTTCAAGTTGATCGGCTAATTTTTCCACTTCATTCCATTTAAAATTGAGCTGTTTGGTCAACATTACTTTCCAAAGTCGATTTTTTCTGATTAAATTTGTGGCGATGGAATTTCCTAGAGCATTGAGTGTAACTCCATAATATTTACGGTACGTTACCAGTTGTTTATTGCTAAGTCGTTTTATCATATCCGTTACTGAAGCAGCAGAAGTGTTCATCTGATCGGCGATTGCATTGGTATTCACTGCTTGACCGGTGCGTTCAAACAGGTTGAAAATGATTCGTATATGGTCTTCTTCTGATTCTGTCAGCTGCATCATGTCTAAGTTATGATAATGGTACAAAGTAAAGATAAATTTATGCAAAAATTTCAAATTCTCCCAAAAATTATATTTTTATATAACAATTAAACAAAAAATTATATTCTATGAAGACAAAAGAAGATATTATAAATAATTGGTTGCCGCGCTATACGGGTCGTTCTTTGGAAGATTTTGGGAGTTTTATTATTCTGGTCAATTTCAAAGATTATGTTGTTCGTTTTGCCAATATTTATAATGTTCCGGTAATGGGGGAGGATCGGGCTATGCAGAGTGCGAGCTTTAATGATGTAACTATTATTAATTTTGGGATGGGCAGTCCTAATGCCGCAACAATTATGGATCTGTTAGAAGCTATTTCACCAAAAGCAGTGTTATTCTTAGGTAAATGTGGGGGATTGAAAAAGGTCAATAAAGTCGGTGATTTAATTTTACCTATAGCTGCTATTAGAGGGGACGGTACTTCTGATGATTATTTTCCGAGTGAAGTTCCGGCATTACCCGCATTTGCTCTACAAAAAGCAATCTCTACAGCAATTCGGGAACAGGAAAGAGATTATTGGACAGGTGTTGTATATACGACCAACCGGAGAGTATGGGAATGGGATGATAATTTTAAAGATTATTTGTACGAAATTCGAGCGATGGGTATTGACATGGAGACCGCAACAATCTTTTCTGTAGGATTTCATAATAGAATCCCAACAGGTGCTCTGTTGCTGGTATCTGATGTCCCAATGTTTCCGGATGGAGTAAAGACAGATGCTAGTGATTTGATGGTTACTAAAAATTTTGTGGAAGATCATCTGAATATCGGTATTCAGTCCTTATTAATGTTGAAAGAAAATCACAAAACAGTGAAGCATTTGAAGTTTTAATAGTGAAGTCTTTTAAAGTAAATATTGTACATATTGATGTCTAATATATTGACGATTGTCGAAAAATAAAAGCAATATAAAAGTGTTCTATTATTTTTGACGTAAAGTCTAAAGCTAAGCTGTTGAATATCTTATATATTTTTAAAGAAAGTTTCATTCAGGCATTTTCTGAGTTGAGAAATAATAAGATGAGGACATTCTTGTCCTTACTTGGTATTATGATTGGTATTTTTTGTATTATATCTATCCAAGCAGCAGTAGATTCTTTGGAAAGCAATATTAGGTCGAGTTTTGAGAAGCTAGGTGACGACATTGTTTATGTTGACAAAAGACCATGGTCGGATGAAGGTCGCGATTTTTGGGTATATGCCAATCGACCAGAAACATCTTTCAAAGATTACAAAGCCATTGTTGACCATAGCAAATTGTCTGAAATTGTTACTTACTCGTGTTTCATTGGATCTAAGACATTGAGATTTAATAAAAATATTGTTGAAGGGACCTTCTTAATGGGCGTGAGTGAAGGATATGCAGATATCTTTAAAATTGATTTACAAAAAGGTCGTTTTTTCACCCTTATTGATATAATACGGGATTCTGATTTTACTGTTTTGGGTAATGATGTCGCGGAGAACTTGTTTGGACAGACAGATCCCATTGGGCGTTTTATTAAAATTGGTGGCAAAAGATTGCAGGTGATTGGAGTTGTTGCAAAGACCGGGAAAAGTTTGATTAATCCTTTGAATTTCGATCAGGTGTGTATTGTCTCATACAAGACGGCAGAAAATTTTGTCAATTTTAATGGGGAAAATTTTAGATCCTCTATCAATGCCAAAGCAAAACCAAATGTCACTTTAGTTGATTTGAAAGACGAGTTGACTTCTATCCTAAGAGCAGAAAGGAGGCTCAAACCTTTAGCAGAAGATAATTTTTCACTCAATGAGCTTTCAATGTTGGATAAAATATTCGACAGCATATTTAAAGTGCTTAAAATGGCTGGGGCAATAATAGGAGGTTTTGCTATTTTAGTCGGGATGTTTAGTGTGGCGAATATAATGTTTGTGTCGGTCAAAGAGCGAACCAATATTATTGGCATTAAAAAGGCATTGGGAGCAAAGAGGAAGGTTATATTACTTGAGTTTTTAATAGAATCAGTTGTCCTTTGTGTGTTGGGTGGTGTATTGGGATTGATAGCTGTAATGGGCGCCCTTCAAATAGCAACTGCTTTTTCGGATTTTCAAATGAATCTATCTTTGTATAATATAACAATGGGTTTGTTGTTGTCAATTATAGTAGGTATCATAGCCGGAGTCATTCCTGCTTTCAATGCCGCTAAAATGGATCCGGTAGAAGCTATAAGACAAGGGTAAGGTTCCTATTAACCCGAACCCTCTTAAAGACAATATTTTGCTTTTAATAGGAGTTCGGGTTAAAAGGTATTTGTCTAAATATTGCGCTCTAAACAATTTAGATCAGTAAATGCTTCTTTTAATCTTGTTACAAAGTTGTTTTCTCCAGCCCTAAGCCATACACGAGGGTCGTAAAATTTCTTATTAGGCTTGTCGTCACCATCCGGATTACCTATTTGTCCTTGCAAATATCCTTCATTTTTAATGTAGTAATTTTTAATCCCTTCCCAATAAGCCCACTGCATATCGGTATCAATGTTCATCTTAATGGCTCCATAAGAAATAGCTTCTCTGATTTCTTCACGACTTGATCCACTTCCTCCGTGAAATACGAAATTAATTGGCTTTGCAGATGTATTAAATTTCTTTTGAACGTATTCTTGAGAGTTATTCAATATAATTGGCTTAAGTGTTACGTTACCGGGCTTATATACACCGTGAACATTGCCAAAGGCGGCTGCAATTGTAAATCGGTCACTTACTTTCAATAATTCTTCATACGCATAGGATACTTCCTCCGGTTGTGTATATAGCCTGCTTGAATCTACGCCGGTATTGTCCACTCCATCTTCTTCACCCCCGGTTACGCCCAATTCAATTTCCAAAGTGATACCTATTGCCGACATTCTCTTTAAATATGCCACGCATGTTTCGATATTTTCTTGAATAGGGTCTTCGGATAAGTCAATCATGTGTGAGCTGTATAAGGCATTTCCAAATTTTTCAAAGTGTCTTTCACTAGCCTCTAACATTCCATCCATCCATGGTAGTAATTTGCGTGCACAGTGGTCGGTGTGTAAAATTACAGGAACTCCGTATGCCTGCGCAAGTGTATCAACATGAGCGGCACCGGCAATTGAACCCAGAACTGCTGCCTTTTCATTTTCATTTTTAAGTCCTTTTCCCGCATTGAAGGCTGCACCTCCATTGGAAAATTGAATAATTACAGGCGAATTCACCAATTTGGCGGTTTCTAAAACAGCATTGATTGAAGAAGACCCAATAACATTGACTGCCGGATAGGCAAATTCATTCTCCTTGGCATAGTTTAAGGCTTCAGTTACTTCGTCGCCGTGGAGAACGCCAGACCTAAATTTTTGAGACATGCGAATTATTTATTTTAAACCAAATATAAGATAATTATTCAATTCCTTTATTTACTAAATACTTTTCAGCTTCCAATGCTGCCATACAGCCGGTCCCGGCAGAGGTTATTGCCTGACGATATACATTGTCCTGAACATCACCGGCAGCATACACACCTTCGACATTGGTTGCTGCACTTCCAGCGATAGTCTTTATATATCCACCTTCTTTTAATTCAATATAATCTTTGAAAATGTCGGTATTAGGCTTATGACCGATTGCGACAAAGAATCCTTTTACCGGAACTTCAAATTCCTCATGAGTCTGATTATTTCTAAACAATGCACCCGTTACTTCTTCTTCTCCTATAACATCGATTGTTTCAGTATTAAAATGAACTTCGATTTTCGGATTATCCATAACTCTTTGTGCCATAATTTTGGAGGCACGCAAATAATCTTTTCTGACAATTAGGTGAACCTTTGGGCATAATTTAGAAAGATAAATAGCTTCTTCCGCCGCAGAATCTCCTCCTCCGACTACCGCTACTTCTTGACCTCGAAAGAAAAATCCATCACATACGGCACATGCTGAAACACCTCGATTGGTCAACCTCTCTTCGGAAGGGAAACCAAGCCACTTGGCATCGGCACCTGTAGAGATAATCACTGTATGGGCGAGAATTTCTTTTCCACTTTCCGACCACACTTTATGTACCGGTCCCGTAAAGTCCACTTTTACTATATTCTCATAGTGTAGTTGTGTTTCAAATCTAGCTGCTTGTAGCCGAAATAATTCAACTAATTCAGGACCTTGGACACCATCCGGAAACCCGGGATAATTTTCAACTTCTGTTGTAATGGTTAATTGACCTCCGGGTTTGCTTCCGGTGTATAAGACAGGGTTTAATCCGGCTCTTGCTGCATAAATAGCCGCAGTATAGCCAGCCGGACCACTTCCTATAATGAGACACTTTAATATATTTTTATCTTCCATGAAAATTAATTTATCGTTGTATAATACGCAATTAATAAAAAAGTTGTGTTTCGAGACGAAGATTTCATTAATTTAAATATAAAATATGAATTTTAACATTTAATTATAAAAAACAATATACATTTTTCAACTTTATGCTTAATTTATATATTGGTCATCTTGTATTATTTTGACAAGTTTAGCTATAATTTCATCGTCATAGCCAATATTTTCCAACCGATAATGAGCTCTTTGATAAAAAGGTAATCTATTTTTAAATAATTGACTAAAATGAAGAGCAACCTGCTGATCAGACATAGAAGCAATCAAAGGTCGATCATCCCTCATGTCTTTTAGACGATCAATAATTATGTCAAAAGGAGTCTCAAGCCAAATGGTTATGCCATTTTTATTCATAAAGTCCATGTTGTCGAAAAAAGCCGGTGTTCCTCCTCCTGTAGAAACTACTGCAAGATTATTTTCAGCAAAGTCAATTGAGTGTAGATAATTTTTTTCTAAATTACGGAAACCTGATTCACCATGTATCTTAAATAATTCTGAAATTGATTTGTTTTCACCTTTTCGGATTCGATCATCAAGGTCAATAAAGGGAATAGAGAGCTTACTGGCAGCGCCTAATCCTATTGAAGACTTGCCTACACCCATCATCCCAATTAAATAAAATATTTTCGTAGTCATATATTTTGCTGAATGTGTTAGTTGTTGCAAATATAATGAAAATAGATATATATTAGAAAATTTGAAAAGTACAATCTGGTGTATCGGTATAATAAAAAAAGGTTTGCCAATGTGTGTATAACTAATTTCCCTTTCATTTTTTTATTCCGACCAACGTCTGACAATTATATTATCCTGAATCCGGAAGTTAAGGTTTTCAAAAATTGTATAGTGCTGATTATGAGGGATGTCATGAAGTGCGAATCATTTCAAAGGTTTCTTTATACCATTAATAAGAATCGTACATCGATTCCGCAATTGTCTAATTCGGAATTTGAGATTATTTTGTTATCTTTGTCCGGCAAATTTTATATTTGTTTTATATTAATGTGTATTAAGAATGTTTAGACTAATTATAGTCTTCCTTGTTGGGATGTTATTATTCAGTGTTGGGTGCAAGCAAGACAATGAGGTAGATGAAAAAAAAGTAGAACAAATACTAGGGGATGGCAATGATTATCAGGATTTAATTAGAAATCCCAATACGGCTAATGGTGTTAAAGATACCTCAAATGTTGCTGCAGCTAAATTTGAAGTGGTTAGCCATGATTTTGGCAAGATAAAGACGGGAGATATCGTTAGTCATACTTTTAAGTTTAAAAGTACCGGGAAAGTGCCTCTTTTAATCAAAGATGCCACCTCTACATGTGGTTGTACTGTTCCGGAAATTCCGAAGGAACCAATTCCTCCTGGACAAGAAGGAGAAATAAAAGTTAGATTTAACTCCGAGAATAAATCCGGATTTCAAACAAAAAATATAACCGTTTTTACAAATGGATATCCGGCTCAATATTTTCTTACGATAAAAGCAGAAATTTTAGAATAAAATAGATAATAATTATATGGATGCACTTTCTTCTCCACTTTTGCTATTAGGTATGGTCGCCGTAATGTATTTTTTTATGTTACGACCTCAAATTAAAAAGCAAAAAGAACAAAATAAGTTTGGTGAATCTCTTGCCAAAGGTAATGATGTCGTGACTTCTAGTGGTATCATTGGGAGAATCAACCGAATTGACGGTAATATCATTACTTTACAAGTTGATCCTAAGACTTTTATAAAAGTTACAAAAGGGTCAATTTCAAAAGAGTTAACTGATGCAATGGCAGGCAGCATCAGCGACGTTATCAATAATTAGTAAATAATGACAGAAAAGGTCAAAAAAGATAAATGGCTTTTTCTTGGATGCCTTATTATAGCTTCTGTGTTCTGGACAATGCAGAAGCTATCGAGTAATTATAGTTTTTCCCAGGTTTATACCGTTCGTTATTCTATGCCGGATGGAAAGGTGTTTAAAAAACCACCCGTATCCACGATAGAAGTGACCCTGGTGGGATTAGGATGGGATATTGTTACTAAATCTACTAAAAATATTGGGGATAAAATTGAGGTTGAATTGAGTTCTGATAATAGCCAATTGATTCCTTCCTCCGCTATCGCAGAGAAAATTAACGCTTTGTTAGGCTCAGATGAAATTTCAGTATCCCAAATCAAGCCTTCTAATATTTCAATATTCTTAGAAGACCAGTCAATGAAAAAAGTCCCTGTGGTGTCAAATTTGAATATTGACTATATGCAAGGCTTTTATATTAAAAATCAAGTCCATTTTGTGCCGGACTCAGTTGTGATTACGGGATCATATCAGATGATAAAGCAGATTGATAAATGGAACACTGAAATCCTCAGTATCAATAATCTTAATCGGAATATTGTGGATATGCCTATCAAATTGGAAGTTCCGAAAACGGATATGATTCGATTAGATCATAATATGGTTAGATTAAATTTGGAGGTGGAAGAATATACAGAAAAGAGCTTTGTTGTACCTGTCATGGTTAAGAATGCAGACACAAAGGCTGTCATTATACCCGATCAAGTCGAAGTAAAATGCATTGTCGGTTTGAGCAAATACGATATTTTGACGGAAGATGATATTGAATTGTATGTCAACTTGGATGAGAGCCTCACTCACCAAAATAGCAATATTGCACCCATCAGTATTTCACGTCTTCCGGAATTCGTTCGTAATATATATTATCAGCCGGTATCAGCTAAGTATTATTTTATTCGGTAAAGTTGTTTAGCAATAATACATTCCTCTGTTGGATATAAATCTTAGGCATTTCCGGTTCAACCATGATAGTTGGTAGAACCTTGATGGTATTCCAATTTGATATGGAATAATAAATTAATAGATATCACAAAAATTATTCTAAATCCTCTTATTATTGACCTCTATTGCCTACATTTGTGCCTTTTAAACCTCAATTGTTCAATCGTAAAAAAATTAGAATTGGAAAAAATTAAAGTGACCAATCCTGTTGTAGAACTGGATGGCGATGAAATGACACGAATTATATGGAAATTTATCAAAGACAAACTAATCCTCCCTTATCTTGACATTGATATAAAATACTATGATTTAAGTATCGAGCACAGGGATGCAACCGATGATCAGGTAACAATTGATGCAGCACATGCTATTCAAGAATGCGGTGTAGGTATTAAGTGTGCGACCATCACTCCGGATGAAGCAAGAGTGGAAGAGTTTGGTCTTAAGCACATGTGGAAGTCTCCCAACGGTACAATACGTAATATCCTCGATGGCACGGTTTTCCGTGAGCCCATTGTCATGCAAAACATACCACGATTGGTTCCCAATTGGACGGCTCCCATCTGTATCGGTCGTCATGCTTTTGGTGATCAATATCGTGCAACAGACTTTGTAACTAAAGGGAAAGGTAAGCTTACTGTTAAATTTGAAGGCGAAGACGGTACCGTACAAGAGTTTGAAGTATATAACTTTAAAGGGGATGGCGTCGCATTGACAATGTATAACACGGATGAAAGTATCATCGGCTTTGCAAGATCATGTTTTAATATGGCGTTGAGCAAAGGTTGGCCTTTATATCTTTCTACTAAAAATACCATTTTAAAGAAGTATGATGGCCGTTTTAAAGATATTTTTCAGGATATCTATGACAATGAATTTAAAACTAAGTTTGAACAAGCCGGTATAACTTATGAGCACCGACTCATTGACGATATGGTCGCCGCAGCGTTGAAGTGGCATGGTAAATTTGTATGGGCATGTAAGAATTATGACGGAGATGTACAAAGTGATACGGTAGCTCAAGGGTTTGGTTCTCTTGGATTGATGACATCTGTACTGGTTACTCCTGATGGTAAGACAATGGAAGCCGAAGCAGCCCACGGGACTGTTACAAGGCATTATCGCCAACACCAAAAAGGTCAATCAACATCGACTAATCCGATAGCGTCTATCTATGCCTGGACTCGAGGATTGGCATTTCGTGGTAAGTTGGATGGCAATCAGCCTTTGATAGACTTTGCAGAAGCATTAGAGTCTGTATGTGTTGAGACAGTAGAGAGCGGTAAGATGACTAAAGATTTAGCGGTATGTATTCATGGAAATAATGTAGAACATGGGACACACTATCTAAATACGGAAGAATTCTTAGAAGCTTTAAATCAAGGACTTAAGACAAAGTTGGGTAAGTAATTTTACTATAATTAATCAAAAGCCATTTCATTAACTTTGAAATGGCTTTTTTAGTTTGTATTGTTATTATGCTTCTTATTGACTACCATAATTGATTGATTTATCAGTGATTTAATAATATTATTAGCTATTATATTATTATAAAAACATATATTTGTACTTTGAATGTATTTAGTATTAATTTATACTGAATGTAGGTTCAACTAAATGCAAAAATAATTTTGGATAAAAAAGCACATGGCACAAAAGTTTAGGACTGGAATACCCAAACCCAAACCAAATTATTTCCTATCTATAGTGAGTATTGCATTGGTATTGTTTCTACTGGGTTTTATGGCTCTTCTGACACTCAATACCACCAAATTGATAGATTCATTTAAAGAAAATGTCAATGTAATAGCAGAATTGAAAGATTCCGTTACAACTGAGCAGATAGACTCTTTGAAAGAGTTTATCTCAACCATTGAGGCTGTGAAAGCTCCTACAGTCGATGTCGTGACAAAAGAAGATGCATTGGCAATCATGAAAAAGGAAATGGGTGAAGATTTTCTGCTGGACGAAATGACAAATCCATTGAACGACGCAATTGTTTTCAATGTAAAAGCTCCATATTTAGACTCAACCCAATTAGCCGGCATCAGACTTTCTATCCTTAGTGGGCACGACTACGTTACCAATGTGTATTATCAAGAAACCTTTGTAGGTAAAATTATTACAACATTGAATAAGATTGGAGTCGGAATCCTTATAGTATCTATATTATTTTTATTGATTGCTTTGACTATAATGCATAGCACTCTTAAATTATCGATGTATAGCAATCGGTTCTTAATCAAAAATATGCAACTTGTAGGGGCAAATAAAAGGTTTATTCAGCGACCGTTCTTGTGGAAAGGATTTTGGAGTGGTTTACTAAGCGCAATTTTAGCTTGTGCATTTCTCGTCCTTGTAATCTGGAGCGTAATGATTTATATTCCTGATGTACAGTATATTATTGATTACAAAAAAATAGGATATCTGTTTTTAGCGATATTAGTTGCAGGGATAATAATTACGGTATTTTCAACTTTTTTGATTATCAACAAATATATCAAACTTAGACGTGAGGACATGTTTTGATAATTAATTAAGTCGCCTTACCTTTGAACCTTTAATTAAACAATATGAGTCAAAAGAAGAAAAGTTCGACAGCAGCAACACAACCTTTAAAGCCGACGACTTCTAAAGTAAGCGTAGAAACTAAAGTTGAAGAGGTTGTTAAGAAAGCTAGCGTTGAGAAAAGCTTAGTTTTTAATAAAGACAACTTCAAATGGATGTTTATCGGTATGGGAGTGATGGTTTTGGGCTTTGTACTGATGTCAGGTGGCGCCATGCCTGATAGCAACACTTGGGACCCTTCATTAATATATAGTTTTAGGCGAATAACATTGGCACCATTTGTGATATTGGTTGGAATAGGTATTGAAATATATGCCATTTTTTATGTTAGTAAGGAAAGGGCTTAAACGACTATTTTATGTCAGAATGGTTGATAGCTTTAATACTTAGTATTGTAGAAGGTCTGACGGAATTTTTACCAGTATCAAGTACAGGTCATCTTATTTTAGTAAATCAATTTTCATCATTTGAAGACAAAGCATTTTCGAATACATTTGATATGTTTATTCAAGTGGGAGCCATTTTATCTGTACTGATCTATTTTTGGAAGAAGCTTTGGATCTTTAAGAATGAGGATAATCAAGGTTTATTGGATTATGAAAAAGTTTCAATATGGTTGAAGACTATTGTTGGCGTTATTCCTGCTTTGATTCTTGGATTTCTTTTTAAAGATTATATAGAAGAATATCTGTTAAAGCCTATTGTGGTTGCATGGAGCCTTATTATAGGTGGAATTATTTTATTGTTTGTGGAAAAACAATTTACGCGTCCGAATATCAATAATATCAATAATTTACCCTATTCAAAGGCGTTATTTATCGGCTTCTTTCAATGTTTAGCTATGATACCCGGTGTTTCCAGATCAGCAAGTAGTATAATAGGTGGCATGGCATTGGGGTTGAATAGAGTAGTTGCCGCCGAATTTTCATTTTTTCTTGCAATACCTACCTTAACTGCAGCAAGTGGCTACTTTCTTTTGAAGCATGCATTAGGTTTTAATATGCATCAGTTTGCATTATTGGGTTTTGGATTTATAGCTTCTTTTATTGTTGCTTATGCTGTCATCGCAGTATTTATGAAGTATATAAAGACAAATAATTTTGTTCCCTTTGGTTATTACCGGATAATTTTGGGTATTGTTATTATTGTATATTTTTATTTAGCCTCTTCCATTTAGATATGTTACGGTATGCTATAAAAAAGCTTGCCTATGGTTTGGTCATTATAGTGACC